>JBEBAJ010000007.1:0-21877 GCA_041158965.1 Pseudomonadota bacterium
CGTCAGAAATCTTGCCGGTGCCCATGGTGTTGACCGTCACGTTCATCGGGCGGGCCACGCCAATGGCGTAGGCCACCTGCACCTGGCACTGGCGCGCCAGGCCGGCAGCCACGATGTTTTTGGCCACATAGCGGGCGGCATATGCGGCCGAGCGGTCCACTTTCGAGGGGTCTTTGCCGCTGAAGGCACCACCGCCGTGCGGGCAGGCCCCGCCGTAGGTGTCCACGATGATCTTGCGCCCGGTCAGGCCGCAGTCGCCCTGCGGGCCGCCCACGACAAACCGCCCGGTCGGGTTGATCAGGTACTTGGTGTCGGCAGTCAGCCACTCTTTGGGCAGCACCGGCTTGATGATTTCTTCCCGCACCGCCTCATAAAAGGCATCGGTCATGCGGTTGCCCAGACTCATCTCGGGCGCGTGCTGGGTAGACAGCACCACGGTGTCTATGCTGTGGGGCTTGCCATCCACATAGCGCAAGGTGACCTGGCTCTTCGCGTCAGGGCGCAAAAAAGGCAGGCGGCCATCTTTGCGCAACATGGCCTGGCGCTCCACCAGTCGGTGCGCGTAATAAATGGCGGCCGGCATCAGGTCGGGGGTTTCGTCGCAGGCATAGCCAAACATCAGGCCCTGGTCGCCAGCCCCGGTATTGAGGTGGTCGTCAGAGGCGTGGTCCACCCCTTGGGCGATGTCGTTGGACTGCTTGTCATAGCAAACCATCACCGCACAGCCCTTGTAATCGATGCCGTACTCGGTGTTGTCGTAGCCGATGCGGCGAATGGTGTCGCGCGCGACCTGAATGTAGTCCACATGCGCATTGGTCGTGATTTCTCCGGCCAGCACCACCAGGCCGGTGTTGCACAGGGTCTCGGCGGCCACACGGCTCAGGGGGTCTTGCTCGAAAATGGCATCGAGAATGGCATCAGAGATCTGATCGGCCACCTTGTCGGGGTGCCCTTCAGAGACAGATTCAGAGGTAAAAAGATAGTCGTTCGCCATGTTGAAAACTCCAGTGTTTGCGGTTGGCGCGTTGCCAACTCATGGAGAATTTGGCGAACGCTTTAGCAGTGGGTGCCTGGGCACCTGCGGGTGGCCCCGCTTTGTCGCCCTGCAAGTTGCTTCATTAACTCAGCGACAATGCAGATTGTAGCCAAATTGAATTTCCTTACCCGATGATTGTTTTGTTTCGGCTCTTGGGGCGCGTGCCCTTGGTGTGGATGCAAGCCCTGGGGGCGTTGCTGGGCTGGGTCGCGTGGGCGTGCTCCAGTGATTACCGGCGTCAGTTCCAGCGCCAGGTCGCCTTGTCCGGGGTAGACCCCCGCCGGGCCCGCGCGGCCATTGCGGCGACGGGTCGCATGATGGCTGAGCTGCCCTGGGTCTGGAGTCGCCCTTTGTCGGTGGGCCTCTCCAAGCGCATCGACTGGGCGGGGGAAGAGCACCTGATCGCCGGTTTCCGGGCTGGACGGGGGGTCATCGTCATGTCGCCGCATTTGGGCAGCTGGGAAGTCGGGGCGCAGGCCCTGGCCGAGCGCCATGGGGGCCAAAACGGCGACTGGGTGGTCTTGTTCAGGCCGGCCCGCAAGGCCTGGCTGCAAGCCCTGGTGGCGCAGTCGCGAGAGCGTGGCCACATCCGGGCCGTGCCCACCACCCTGGCTGGCGTGCGCAGCCTGGTGCGCGCTTTGCGCAGCGGCGCTGGCACGGCCATCTTGCCCGACCAGGTGCCGCCGCTGGGGCAGGGCGTGTGGGCGCCGTTTTGGGGGCAACCTGCCTACACCATGTCGCTGTTGCCCAGGCTCGTGCAGCAGACGGGCGCCTGTGTCTTGCTGTCCTGGTGCGAAAGGCTGCCGCACGGGCGCTTCAAGGTGCATCTGCACCCCTGGCACTGCGAACTCTTGGCCGACCCCCATGCCTCGGCTGAAGCCCTCGCCACCCAGATGAACCTGGCGGTCGAGTCTTTGGTGCGGGCCCACCCCGAGCAATACCTCTGGGGTTATGACCGCCACAAAACCCCGCGTGGGGGCGATTGAGATGCGCATCTGGCCCGATGCGATCATGCGCGCCTTGGGCGCCATGCCTTTGCCCTTCTTGCGTGCCTGCGGGGCCTTGCTGGGGGCGGTGTTGTATTTTCTGGTGCCCTCGCGTCGCCGCGTGGTCGAGGCGAATTTGCGCCTGTGTTTCCCCGACTGGCCCGCGCCCCGCCAGCGTCAGGTCGCGCGTCAGGTCTTCATCCATTTTGCCCAGGCCTGGCTCGATCGCGGCTGGCTGTGGCACGCCCCGCCAGCGGTGCTGGGCCGGCGCTTGGATGTGCATGACCCCGCCGGGGTGTTGCAACAGGCCCGGCCCACGGTCTTGTTTGCGCCGCACTTTGTCGGGCTCGATGCCGGTTGGACCGCTTTGGCCCTGCAGCCCGGCCTGCGCTTGTCCACCATCTACACCCAGCAGTCCAATCCGGCCGCCGACCAGTGGGTCAAAGCAGGGCGCTCGCGTTGGGGCCAGGTCACTTTGTACGCCCGGGTTGACGGGGTCAAGCAACTCATCAAATCCATGCGCGAGGGGGTTTGGTTGTATTTGTTGCCCGACATGAATTTCGGTGCCGAAGAGTCCGTCTTTGTCCCGTTTTACGGCCAGCCCGCCGCCACCGTGCCCTCGCTGCCGCGCTTTGCCCGGCTGGCCCAGGCCCGCGTCGTGCCCGTGGTCACCCGCATGACCCCATCCGGCTACCAGGTGCAGGTGCTGGCGCCCTGGGCCGACTACCCGGGGGAAGATGCGGTGGCCGACACCGCCCTCATGAATCTGCGCCTGCAAGAGTTCATCAACGCCATGCCCGCGCAATATTTCTGGGTGCACCAGCGGTTCAAAAGCCGCCCCGAGGGCATGCCGGCGGTTTACGACTGAAGAAAGTCAGCGATCTGCCGCATGACCGTCTGCGGCTCTTCATGCACCAGCCAATGGCTGGCCTGCGCCAGTCGCTCCACGCGCAAGTGCGCAATATGCGCATCCAGCCCATCGAGCAGGGCAGGCAGCAAAGCCCGGTCGCGCATCCCCCACAGCACCAGGGTGGGCACATCGATGCGCCACATCGCTGCGGGCAATTCCACCCCGTCCGCGCCCGCATCGCCGGGGCGGGCCGGACGCAGCGGCGAAGCACGGTAATAGTTCAGGCCACCGTTCAGGCCGCGTGACCAAACCTGCCTGTATCGTTCACGCATCGCCTCATCCAGCCAGGCCGGGGGCACCTTGGGGGTGGCTTCGTCGGCGAAAAACCCCCATATGCGGCCAAAGTCCTGTTCACTCAGCAAGGCCTCGGCGTCGGGCCGGATCAGAAAATTCATATAGGCGCTGGCGGCCTGTTGCGCCGGGTTGTGCCGCAATTCCCGCCAGAATGTGCCCGGGTGGGGGGAGTTCAGAATAACCAGCCGTGCCATCAACCCGGGGTGCTGGTTGGCCACCGACCAGGCCACAGCGCCCCCCCAGTCGTGGGCCACCAAGGCCGCCAGGGGCTGTGCGCCTGCCTCCAGTGAAATGAGGGCACACACATCTTGCACCAGGTGCTTGGCCCGGTACAAGGCCACGTCAGCGGGCGCGCTCGATTCGCCAAAGCCACGCAAATCGGGGGCCACGCAGCGGTAGCCGCCGTGCTCAGGCCTGGAGAAGTGGGCCAGCAACTCGTCCCAGGCAAATGCGGCCTCGGGGAAGCCATGCAAAAACAGCATCACGGGGCGGCCAGGCTCGCCACTGACCCGGCACGACAGTTCTATGCCGTGGGGCAGGCGGTGGCGCAGGGTCTCGATCATGGGTTGGGGTGGGTCCAATTCCACAGCATCAGGGCGGTTTTGTCCACCCCTTGTTTTTTCAGCGCAGAAAACAGCGCCACCTCTCCGCCCCCCGCTTGCAATTTGGCAATCGAGAGGGCCTTGGCACCATCGCTGCGGGTCAGCTTGTCGGCCTTGGTCAGCAGCACCAAAAATTTCAACCCCTCTTCCACCCGGGGCCTGATCACTTCCAGCAGCACCTCATCGAGCTCGGTCAGCCCGTGGCGCGGGTCACACAACAGCACGATGCCGCGCAAATTGGGGCGCGACACCAGGTAGTTGGCCATGACTTGTTGCCAGCGGATCTTGTCCTGCTTGGGCACAGCGGCATAGCCATACCCGGGTAGATCGGCCAAGACCGCATCGGTTTGCCCCCCACGCCCCAGCGCAAACAGGTTGATGTGCTGGGTGCGCCCCGGTGTTTTCGAGGCAAAGGCCAAACGCTTTTGCTGGGTCAGGGTGTTGATGCAGGTCGATTTGCCCGCATTCGAGCGGCCCACAAAAGCGATTTCGGGGTGCTCGTGCGCAGGCAGGTGGTGCAACTGTGCGGCGGTCGTCAAAAAACGTGCCGTGTGCATCCACCCCATGGCGGCTTTGGCCAGTTCGGTGTCGTCCACAGGTGGGGAGGCGGGGGCCAAAGGTTCAGACATGGTGGACTGGGTGGGGTCAGGGGTGGGCCTGCTTTTGGGCAGGGGGTCGGGACATTGTAGAATCACCGGATTGATTAAACCCCATTTCCTGGTCATGAAGACGTTCGCCTCCTTTGTACTCTCGGCCTTTTGCCTGGCCGCACCCGCATTCGCCTCTGACGCCCCCAAGGCGGCCAAGCCCGATCTGGCGGCCGGTGAAGCCAAATACACCGCCATGTGCGCGGCTTGTCACGGTGCCGACGGCAACTCGGGCTCGCCCGAGAACCCCAAACTGGCCGCACAGCACCCCGAATACCTGGCCAAACAACTCAGCGAGTTCAAGTCCGGCAAGCGTGCCAATGCCATCATGAGTGGCATGGCCGGGGCCCTCAGCGATGAGGACATGAAAAACATCGCCGCCTGGCTCTCCAACCAGAAAGCCAAACCCGGCTTCGCCAAAGACAAAGACACCGTGGCTCTGGGTGAGCGCATTTACCGTGGCGGCATCGCCGATCGCCAGATCGCCGCCTGTGCCGGTTGCCACAGCCCCACCGGCGCCGGCATCCCTTCCCAGTACCCCCGCCTCAGCGGCCAGCATGCGCAGTACAACGCCGCCCAACTCACCGCCTTTCGCGATGGCGTGCGCAAAAACAACCTGCAAATGACCCAGATTGCCGCCAAGCTCAACGACCGCGAAATCAAGGCCGTGGCCGACTACATGGCCGGTTTGCGCTGAACACCCCCACACCCTGTGTGACTGACCCGCCCTTGAGGCGGGTTTTTTTTGGGGGGGTGCCATAATCTGCTCTTAGATAACCCAAAAGCATCCATTTGAGGCGCCCATGCTGATTCGCACCCACCAAAACGGTTTTGACCACCTCACCCCCAGCGAAATCACCTCGCCAGCGGTCTACCCACAACGCCGCCGCTTCATCGCCCACATGGCCACCGGGGCCGCGGGTTTGGCCCTGGCCGCCTGGGCACAACGCGACGCCCGCGCCAGCGTGCATCGCCCGGGCAAGCTGGCCGCACTCGACTCGGTGCCCTCTACCCAGAGCGGTGCCATGGTCATGGACAAAGTCACCCCCTATGCCGATGCCAGCACCTACAACAACTACTACGAGTTCGGCACCGACAAGTCCGACCCCGCCCGCAATGCCCACACCCTGGTGACCAGCCCCTGGACGGTGCATATCGAGGGCCTGGTCAAAAAACCCGGCCCCATCGACATGGCCGACTTGCTCAAACTCAGCCCCATGGAAGAGCGCATCTACCGCATGCGCTGTGTCGAGGGCTGGTCCATGGTCATCCCCTGGGTGGGCTACTCGCTCGCGGCCCTGATCCGCAAGGTCGAGCCCCTGGGCAGCGCCAAGTTCGTGCAGTTCGAAACCCTGGCCGACCGCAAAACCATGCCCTATGTGGGTTCGCGCGTGCTCGACTGGCCCTATGTCGAGGGGCTGCGCATGGACGAAGCCATGCACCCGCTCACACTGCTCACCTTTGGCATGTATGGCGAGGTGCTGCCCAAACAAAACGGCGCGCCGGTGCGTTTGGTGGTGCCCTGGAAGTACGGCTTCAAAAACGCCAAGAGCCTGGTGCGCATCCGCTTTGTCGAACAAATGCCCGCCACCGCCTGGAACAAGGCCGCCGCCAACGAATACGGTTTTTACTCCAACGTCAACCCCAACGTCGATCACCCGCGCTGGAGCCAGGCCACCGAGCGCCGTCTGGGCGAAGACGGTTTGTTCGCCAAAAAGCGCAAGACCCTGATGTTCAACGGCTACGAGCCCCAGGTGGGTCAGCTCTACGCCGGCATGGACCTCAAGAAAAACTACTAAGTCTCACCCCTGATCGTGCGTGCCTTGCTGCGTCGCCCATGGGCCAAGCCTGCATTGGCGGCTGTGTGGCTGTGGCCCCTGGCCTACCTCATCTGGGGCGCGGCCCAAAACACCTTGGGGCCCAATCCGGCTGAAACATTGATCCGCTCGTCTGGCGAGATGGCCCTGCGCATGATGTGCGTGGCGCTGGCCGTCACCCCGCTGCGCATCCTCAGCGGCTGGCCTGAGTGGGCGCGGTTTCGCCGCATGCTGGGCTTGATCGCCTTCACCTACGCCCTGTTTCACCTGCTGTGCTACAGCTGGCTCGACATGGGGCTCGATCTGGCTGACATCGCGCAAGACATCGCCAAGCGCCCCTTCATCCTGGTGGGCATGCTGACATTTGTCCTGCTGCTGGCGCTGGCCGCCACCTCGTTCAATGCCGCCATCCGCTGGATGGGGGCCCCACGTTGGCAAGCCCTGCACCGGGTGGTGTATGTGGCGGCCATGCTTGCCTTGCTGCACTTTTACTGGATGCGTTCGGGCAAAAACAATTTTGACGATGTGGCGCTGTACGGGGGCATCGTCATTGCCTTGCTGGGCTGGCGCCTGTGGCGGCGGCTGCGCCCGCTCGCCAAGAATTAAAGCAAGCGCTCCAGCGCAAAAGTGTCAAAGGCCGACTCGCGCTCGCGGATCAGGTGGACTTGGTCGCCATCGACCAGCACCTCGGCGGCGCGGCCCCGTGTGTTGTAGTTGCTCGACATGCTCATGCAATAGGCACCGGCAGACAGCACCCCCAGCACGTCGCCGGGCTCTACCGCCAACTCACGGTCCCGGCCCAGCCAGTCACCGCTCTCACACACCGGGCCCACCACGTCCATGCATTGCGTGGCGGCGGCGCGCTCACGCAGCGGCACGATCTGGTGATAAGCCTGGTACATCGCTGGCCGGGGCAGGTCATTCATGGCGGCATCGACGATGCAAAAGTTTTTTTGCTCGCCGGGTTTCAAGTACAGCACCTCGGTCAGGCACACCCCCGCATTGCCCACCAGCGAACGCCCGGGCTCGATCATCAGCATGCGTTGGCCGTGGCCTCGGGCATCCAGTTTGGCCAGCAACTCAGACCACAGCACATCGGCAGGCGGTGGGTTGTCGCCCCGGTAGTCGATGCCCAGGCCCCCCCCAAAATCAATGTGGTGCAAGGCAATGCCACTGGCCTCTATCGCCTCCACCAGGTCCAGCATCCGGTCCATCGCATCCAGATAGGGCCCCACCTCGGTGATTTGCGAGCCGATGTGGCAGTCTATGCCCACCACCTTCAGCCCGGGCATGGCAGCGGCCCTGCGGTAGGCGTTCAGCGTGGCTTCATGGGCAATGCCGAATTTATTGTCCTTCAGCCCGGTCGAGATATAGGGGTGCGTCTTGGCGTCCACATTGGGGTTGACGCGGATGCTCACAGGCGCTTGTACGCCCATCTCACGCGCCACCTGGTCCAGCACCCCCAACTCAGGCTCGCTCTCCACATTGAAGCAGGCAATCCCGGCCTTGAGCGCTTGGCGCATCTCGTCACGGGTTTTGCCCACCCCTGAAAAAATCACCTTCGCCGGGTCACCCCCGGCGGCCAGCACCCGGGTCAGCTCGCCACCCGAGACAATGTCAAAACCGCAACCGGCCTGGGCAAAAATCTGCAAGATGGCCAGCGAGCTGTTCGCTTTCATGGCGTAGTGAATGCGGTGCTGGCGACCGGCAAAGCCGCGCTCGTACATCGCCAGCGCATTGAGCATGGCGGCCTTTGAGTACACAAACAAAGGCGTGCCGTGCGTCCGGGCCAACTGGCTCAGGCTCACTTGTTCGATGTGCAACTCAGGCCCGACGCGATGCAGGCAAGAGCCCTGGGGCAGTGAAATGGGGTTCATGGTGAGCTCGGGCGTTCGGTGGCAGGCTTGGGTTGAGGGGCGCCCGATCCGGGCAGACTGGGCCACAAGACCTGCGGCAAGGTGGCGCGGTCGCGCGATTCGGGGTCATTGGGCAGGTACAAAGGGCCTTTTTGGCCACAGGCCACGCAGGCAGTGACCATGCCCAAGGCAAGGGCGGCCCGCTTGAATAGAATTTGACTCCGCATGAGCAAATTCTAAGCCGCCTCACATGACCGATCTCGAATACCTGCATTTGGCCGAACAATTGTTGCACCGTCTGGAAGCGCAATGCGACCAACTCAACGAAGACAGCGACGCCGACATCGACAACCAGCGCGTGGGCAGCATGGTCACCATGGTGTTTCCCGACCGCAGCCAAATCGTGGTCAACCTGCAAAAGCCCTTGCAAGAAGTGTGGTTGGCCACACGCCTGGGTGGCTACCACTACCGATTTGATGGCGGGCAATGGGCCGATACCAAGGGCGGCCCCGATTTCTGGTCGCGCCTGAGCCAAGACGCCAGCACACACGCCGGCGTGCCCCTCCAGTTCAGCGCCTGAAGCGCCCCGATCCTCCCCGGCCCCTCAACGCGTCAATTGCGGAACAGATCCAGAATGCGCTTTTTCTCGTCAGCCGGGGGCATATCGCGCTCGCTCTCTTTGGCCCCGCCCACGCCCAGCGACACCACGCCAGAGTCGCGGATGTACTCTTTGTAATACCACTCGCCGCCCACAAACACCACGCCTTCGGGGGCCGCCATCTGCGTCACCGGCACGCCTTTGAGGGCCTGCTGCATGAACTGTATCCAGACCGGTAGGCTCAAGCCCCCGCCCGTTTCACGGTCCCCCAGCTTGCGCGGGGTGTCGTAGCCGATCCAGGTCACCGCCGCCAGCGTGGGCGTGTAACCGGCAAACCAGGCGTCCATGGCATCGTTGGTGGTGCCGGTTTTGCCATACAGGTCAGGCCGTTGCAGCGTGGCCTGGGCCCGCGCCGCCGTGCCCGATCGGGTCACCTCCTGCAGCAACTGGCTCATCATGAAGGCATTGCGCGCTTCGATGGCGCGCTGCCCGTCTTCTTGCTCTATCGGGGTGAACTGGTGCAGCAATTTGCCCGTGTTGTCGGTGACCTTGGTGATCAAGTAGGGGTTCACACGAAACCCCCCGTTGGCAAACACCGAATAACCCACCGCCATTTGCAGCGGCGTCACCGAACCGGCCCCCAGCGCCATGGTCAGGTAGGGCGGGTGTCGCTCGGCGTCAAAGCCAAACTGCGTCACCCATTGCTGCGCGTTTTTCGCGCCGACCGCTTGCAACACCCGTATCGACACCATGTTCTTCGATTTCGCCAGAGCGGTGCGCATGGTCATCGGGCCGTCAAACTTGCCGTCGTAGTTTTTCGGCTCCCAGGCTTGGCTGCCGGTCACGCTGGCGTCAAAAAACAGCGGCGAGTCATTGATGACTGTGCTGGGCGTGAAGCCTTTCTCCAGCGCCGCCGAATAGATAAAGGGCTTGAAGGCCGATCCCGGCTGACGCCACGCCTGTGTCACGTGGTTGAATTTGTTCTTGTAAAAATCAAACCCGCCCACCAGCGCCCGGATCGCCCCGTCGCGCGGGTCCAGCGCCACGAAAGCCCCTTCCACTTCGGGCAGTTGGGTGATGTCATAGTGACCTTTGGGCGACATCAAAATCCGCACCAACGCGCCGGGGCGCAGCTTGATATTGGGTGGGGCATTGTCGGCCAGCCCCGATTGCACGGGCTTGAGGCCCTCGCCGGTGATCTCGATGAACTCGCTGTTGTGGCGCGCCACCACCACTCTTTTGGCGCTCACCTCGGTCACCACCGCCGCCAACAAATCGCCCTTGTCGCCCTGATCTATCAAGGCATCGTCGATCAGGTCTTCCCGCTCGGCGGGATTGGCCGGCAAATTCAGAAACTTTTCCGGGCCCCGATAGTGTTGCCGCTGTTCATAGTCCAATATGCCCCGGCGCAAGGCCAGATAAGCGGCCTCTTGCTCATCGGCCCGCACAGTGGTGTGTACTTGCAAGCCACGCGTGTAGATGTCGCTGCCGTATTGGGCAAACATCAGCTGGCGCACCATCTCGGCCACGAACTCGGCATGGGTTTGCTGCGCATGGGCGGTGCTGCGCAGGCGCAGCGGCTCATTGCGTGCGGCCAGTGCCTGGGCCTTGGTGATGAAGCCGTTCTCAAACATGCGATCAATGATGTAGAGCTGTCGCACACGGGCCCGCTTGGGGTTGCTGACCGGGTTATAGGCCGAAGGCGCTTTGGGCAAGCCCGCCAGCATGGCCGCCTCTGCAATGCTCAACTCTCTCAGCGGTTTGCCGAAATAAGTCTCAGCGGCAGAGGCAAACCCGTAAGCCCGCTGACCGAGGTAAATCTGGTTCAGATAAATCTCAAAAATCTGGTCCTTGCTCAGCAGGTGTTCCAGCTTGAGGGTCAGCAAAATCTCATAAATCTTGCGGGTGAAGGTTTTTTCGGAAGACAGGTAAACATTGCGCGCCACCTGCATGGTGATGGTCGATGCCCCCTGGCTTTTGGCCCGGCCCAAATTGGCCAGGCTGGCGCGCAGCAAACCGATGTAATCCACCCCGCCGTGCTGGTAAAAACGCGCATCCTCAATCGCCAACACCGCGTCCTTCATCACTTGCGGGATTTCTTTGAACGGAACGAAGTTGCGCCGTTCTTCGCCAAATTCACCAATTTGCTTGCCGTCGGCAGAAAAGATCCGCATCGACAGTTTGGGCCTGTAATCACCCATCTCCGACACATCCGGCAACTGCGGGTAGGCCATGGCCAAAGCCACAGCCACCAAGGCCGCCAGCCCCAATGCGCCGGCCACCAACAAGCCCACCGCCCATGCCAGGGCCTTCCAGACGAGCTGACCCAGGCCAGGCTCGTCGGCGGAAATTTTGGGCTTCGGGGGGGAACTGGCCATGGTTCAGGATGGTGAATGCTTGCGAAGTGTCAAAGCAGAGGTCGTGAAAACTAACAGACTCGGCTTGGTCGAGGAACGGAGGCCGTGTTGGAATCGAATTCTAACTTTCATTGCTCATCGCCATGGCCATCGATTTTGACCCGCCCGAAACGACCTTCGTGGCTTCATCGCCCACATCGCCCACATCGTCTAAAGCGACTACCGCGACTACCGCGACTACCGCGACCACAGCGCCAGCCATGCCCATGCTGTGCCTGCTGTGCGCCGCCCCCGGCTGGGCTGTGGGTTGGGCCGGGCAAAACCGCCCCCTGGCCCAGCACGCCTGGGCCTCTGGCCAGCCCCCGGCCCAGTGCCCACTGGACCTCTGGGTCGACGCCATGCAACTGGCCCTGCGCGATCAACTGGGCCCCGGCCCGGCCTTGCAATGGTGCTGGGCCCCCTTGCCCAAAGCGCTGCGCCCCGCCTGGTGGCCCGATGCGCCTCGCCGACATCACCCATGCCGTCAATGGGCCCTGGACGAAGGCTTGGTCTGGGCGGGCGCACGGCGCATTGCCCCCAGTGTCGACCTGTCTGACCTGTCCGACCTGGCCGAGCTCTGGGGCGCTATCAGCGGCCCCGCCCCGCAGGCCATGCCCGCCATGGCGCACTGGCTGGAGAGGGCCCAACACCCCGCTGCCAGCGCGGCCCTCTCGGTCCTGGCCTGTTTGGTTGTGCACGCGGCATTGCAGTGGGGCTTGCACCCTTGGCTGGAAGAACGCCAAGCCCAGTCTTGGGCGCAGCTGGCGCAAGCGCGCAGGGCCGAGATCCAGCGTCTTGATCGCGAACGCGAGCAAGCCCTCAAGGCCGAGCAAATCAGCCGCACCCAGCGCTGGGCGCAGGCTCAGGACCGCGCCCTGGCCCCCCTGAATGCGTTGGTTCCACTTTTGCGCGCATCCGCCGCCGTGGCCCAGCCCCAGTTCTTCAGCAGCCTGCGCTTTGCCGACGGGGCGTGGACGGTGCAGGGCGTGGCCGGCCACGAGGTCGAGCTCTCGACCTGGCTGGGCCGGGCGGGCGAGCTGGGCTTGCCGCAGGTCTTGCAGTCCGGCCCGGCCACTTGGCCCCCCGAGCCCGAGTGGGGTTGGCCGGCCTGGCGCTTCGAGTGGCGATTCACCCCCCCTGCCGAGGCCCCGCGCTCAGGGGGGGCCAGATGAGCAAGTCCCACTGGCTGGGCCAAGTGTGGCTGCTGCCCTGGTTGCTCATGGCCGCTGTGTACGCGGCCATGGGCTGGCTCGACCCGGCGCATTGGTGGGGCAGCGCTTTGCCTCCCCAGGTGGCACCGCCCCAGGCCCAACCATCGCCGGCGGCCCCCCCGAATCGCAGCCGCCCGGCGGCCCGCGCGGCCACGCCAGCCGGGCCTGCACCCTGGCCCGACGAACCCGCTTTGCGGCGTTTGTTGTCTTGGCATGGGCTCACCCCCCTGGGCTTGGCCATGGGCCCGCAGCGGGGCCGTCCATCCGAGGTGCGTCTGGCCTTGCGCGCTTCAGGGCGCATGGGCGATGGTTTGGCCATGCTCGAAGCATTGGCCCTCGATTGGCCCCAGATGCTGCCTGAATCCCTCACCCTGCTGGCCGACGCCCCCGGCCTGTGGCGCTTTGAATGGCGGGGCACCTGGCGCATGCTCGAAGCCCCGCACCCCTTGCCCCCCCGCCCCGGGGCCGACCCCGAACTCAAGGCCCTGGGGGCAGCCCGCGTGCTCGATCGCGGCTGGCTGCTGGCCCATCTCAGGCCGCCACATGCAGGCACTGACCCCGCCCGACAGTGGTGGGCTTGGGTGCAGCCCGAGCAACTGCAATTGCTGGCGGTGGCCCACGACCCCGCCCCCCAGGCCTGGGTGGGTTGGCAGCAGCACGTGCTGGTCTTGCGCGTGGGCGATCGCATCGGCCCCGATCGAACCCGGGTCAGTGCCATTGGCCGCCAAGAGTTGCGCATGACCCAGCCGGGTCGCGAGTGGCGGCTGCGCCCCATCTCCACGGCAGGCTGGCCAGAGGAGGGCGCACCATGAAGGCCGTTTGGTGTGCGCTATTTGTGGGGTTGATGCTGTGGCCCCCCGTATGGGCCCAGCAGGCCCCGTTCGACATCGATTTCCATGCCATCGACACCGCCAGTGCATTGCGGGTTCTGGCGCGTCAGGCCGGCCTGAATCTGGTGGTCACCGAAGGGGTCAAAGGCAGCGTCAGCCTGCAACTGCGTCAGACCGATGGGCTCAGCGCCATGCGCGCCGTGGCCCGGGCGCGCGGCCTGGTACTGACTCAGCAAGACGCCTTGTGGTGGGTCGGCACCCCGGCGGAATGGCTGGCCCTGGAAAAAGGGCTGCAAGAAGTCCGGGCCTTGCAAATCACGCACCAAGACCTGGTCTTGCGCAGCCACCGTCTGCACCATGCCCGCGCCACCGAGTGGCTCGATCATCTGCTGGGGCGTGCCGTCAGCGCCGACGCAGGCGCCCGCCTGTCCGCCACTTCTGCGGCGGGCCACCCGGGCGGGGGCAGTTCATCGCGCTGGCTCAGCGCGCGGGGGCAGGCCATGGCCGACGCCCGCACCAACCATTTGGTGGTGCTCGATACCGCAGAGGTGCAAGAGCGCATCGCCCGTTGGGTGGCGCAGCTCGATGTGCCCCGGCAGCAGGTGCAAATCGAGGCCCGCATCGTCGAAGCCAACGAAGGCTTTGCCCAGTCGCTGGGCACCCGGCTGCAATGGTCCGGCGTGGCCTGGGATGGCCCGGCCCTGCCGCTGTCCGGGGGCACGCCCGGGCGCGTCGCCCTCTCGCTGCTGGGGCCGGGACAGACAGGCCGGGTGTGGGCCGAAATCTCTGCCTTGCAAGAGCGTGGGCAGGGCAAACTGGTGGCCACCCCCAGCCTGATCACCGCCGACCAGACCCGCGCCGTCATCGAGCAGGGCACCGAGCTGCCCTATCAGGTCGGCTCTGCCGCCAGCAACAACCACACGGTGGCGTTTCGCAAGGCCGAGTTGCGCCTCGATGTATGGCCGCAAATCACCCCCAATGGCGAAATTCACCTCGAACTCGACGTGCGGCGCGACAGCGTGGGCGAATTGACCAGCAACGGCTACGCCATCGACACCAAGCGCTTGCAAACCCAGGTTCGGGTGCCCGACGGCGGCACCCTGGTGATCGGGGGCATCTACATCGACGACCAAAACCGGCTGCAGCACCAATGGCCCTGGCTCTCCGAGGCCAGCTGGCTGGGCCGGATTTTTGGCTTTCGGCAGCAACGCGACCAGCGCCACGAACTTCTCATCTTCATCACGCCTAAAATGTTGCCCATGGCGTCGGCCAGTCAGGAGGCCCCGCAGCCCCCCCTGCCCACCGACCCCCCGTTTTAAATCTGTCGAAAGGACACCCCTTGTTGGCTCTGGTTGGTTTGCCCGGAAGTGGCAAGTCCACAGTCGGGCGTCAGTTGGCGCGCCGACTCGATTTGCCTTTCATCGATGCCGATCAGGTCATCGAGTCACGCCTGGGCTGCTCGATCCGCGAGTTTTTCGAGCGCGAAGGCGAAGAGCGCTTTCGCGACCTCGAATCGGAGGCGCTCGATCAACTCACCCGCCAGCACCCCGGCGTCCTATCCACCGGGGGCGGGGTGGTCTTGCGGCCTCTGAACCGGCAGATGCTGCGCGAGCGCACTTCGGTTTTTTATTTGCGCACCACCCCGGAAGAAATTTACCGCCGCCTGCGCCACGACAAAGTGCGCCCCTTGTTGCAGGTCAGCGACCCCTTGGCTCGGCTGCATGAACTGTGGGCGCAGCGCGACCCTTTGTATCGCGAGGTGGCGCACCACGTCATCGAGTCTCCCCGGCCCACCATCTCCGGCCTGGTCCAGCGCATCTTGCGCTGCGCCTCCCAACCCCACTGACTTGCCATGCAAAACCTCACCATCGACCTCGGCGACCGCAGTTACCCCATCCTCATCGGCGAGGGCCTCCTGCAACAACCCGAAGCCTGGCAAGGTTTGCCCCGGGCGACTTGTGCCGTCATCGTCAGCAACGAGACCGTGGCACCCCTCTATGCCCATCAGCTGCAGGCCGCCATCGCCCCGCATTACCAGCGGGTGCTCACTTTGGTGCTGCCCGACGGCGAGGCCCATAAAACCTGGCAGACCCTGCAAAAAGTGTTCGACCTTCTTCTCTCTGAAGGCTGTGACCGCAAGACCGTGCTGTTCGCCTTGGGCGGCGGCGTCATCGGCGATCTCACCGGCTTTGCCGCCGCCTGCTTCATGCGGGGGGTGCCGTTTGTGCAGGTGCCCACCACCTTGCTGGCGCAGGTCGATTCCTCGGTGGGTGGCAAGACAGCCGTCAACCACCCCTTGGGCAAAAACATGATCGGCGCTTTTTATCAGCCGGTGCGCGTGGTGTGCGACCTCTCCACCCTCAAAACCCTGCCAGCGCGCGAACTCAGCGCCGGGCTGGCTGAAGTCATCAAATACGGCCCCATTTACGACATGGCATTTTTCAGCTGGATCGAGGCCCACATCGACGCGCTGCGACAAAGCGACATGGCATTGCTGGCCCATGCCGTGCGCCGCAGCTGCGAAATCAAGGCCGACGTGGTCGGTCAAGATGAGCGCGAGGCTGGCCTGCGCGCCATCCTCAATTTCGGCCACACCTTTGGCCATGCCATCGAAGCCGGTTTGGGCTTTGGCACCTGGCTGCACGGCGAGGCCGTGGGCTGCGGCATGGTCATGGCCGCGCGCTTGTCGCAGAGCCTGGGCATGGTCGAAGAAGCTTTTGTGCAGCGCTTGGCGGCGCTCATCGAGCGCGCAGGCTTGCCCGTGGTGGGCCCCGCTCTGGGCCCTCAGTCTTATATCGAGCACATGCGGCTTGACAAAAAATCAGAGGGCGGCCAAATCAAATTCGTCCTCATCGAAAAACCCGGCCAGGTCATCGTGCGTGCCGCCCCCGATGCGCAAGTGGCCGAGGTCATCCAAGCCTCCTGCGAGGCCTAAGGCATGAGCCCTCTGGCGGCTTACGCCTGCGACCCCCTGCGCAGCCGGGGCCGCCGTCACCCCGAACCCGAAGCGCCCACCCGCAACGCCTTTCAGCGCGACCGCGATCGCATCGTCCACTCCACCGCCTTTCGGCGGCTGGTCTACAAAACCCAGGTCTTTCTCAACCACGAAGGCGATCTGTTTCGCACCCGGCTGACGCATTCGCTCGAAGTCGCGCAGCTGGGGCGCTCCATGGCCCGCTCTTTGGGTCTGCACGAAGACCTGGTCGAGGCCATCGCCTTGGCGCATGACCTCGGCCACACCCCCTTCGGTCACGCCGGGCAAGACGCCCTCAACCATTGCATGCGCGAATGGGGCGGTTTTGAGCACAACCTGCAAAGCTTGCGCGTGGTCGACGGCCTAGAGCTTCGCTACCCTGAATTTGAAGGCCTCAACCTGTGTTTCGAAACCCGCGAAGGCGTGCTCAAGCATTGCTCTGCCGCCAACGCGCAGCGCATGGAGCAAGCCGAGCCCGGCGGCGTCGCCCGGCGCTTCATCGACGGCACCCAGCCCGGCCTCGAAGCGCAGCTGTGCAATCTGGCCGACAGCATCGCCTACAACGCCCACGACATCGACGACGGGGTGCGCTCCGGCCTCCTCAAAATGGAGCAGGTCGCCCAGGCCCCTCTCTTTGGTGAATACCTGCGGGCGGTCATGGCCCAGTACCCCCAGCTCAACGCCAGGCGCTGGCTCTACGAGGCCACCCGGCGCATGCTCAGTGACCAGGTGTACGACGTGGTCTCGGCCACCCGACAGGCTCTCAGTGACAGCGCGGTCGCCGGTGTCGATGAGGTGCGCCAGGCCCGGCCCCTGGTGCGCTTCTCGCCCGCCATGCACAGCCGTTCGGTCGAGCTCAAGCGCTTTTTGTTTCAGCATCTGTATCGCCACCCGCAAGTGCTGCGCATGACCGAGCTGGCGCGCCAGGTCGTGTTCGACCTCTTTCAAGCCTACGAAACCGAACCCCCGCAAATGGGGGCCGAATTCGCCCAACGCGATGACCGGGTGCGCGCCATCGCCGATTACATCGCCGGCATGACCGATCGCTTTGCCCAGCGCGAGCACGAGCGATTGACGGGGCAGCACCTGTGGTGAACGCTCCATCCCCCCGCCAGCCTTGGCTCATCATCGCCGCCGGTGGCGTCGCCGCCTTGCAAGTCGGCAAACTCCCCCCGGCCCTGCCTTGGCTGCAAGATCAACTCGGCTTGAGCCTGCTCGAATCCGGCTTCTTGCTCTCCTGCGTGCAGGGCTGCGGCATGTGGCTGGGCCTGCTGCTGGGGCAGTGGGTCGATGGCCACGGCTTGCGCCGCAGCATGTGGAGCGGGCTGATGCTGTTGTCGCTGGGCAGCGCCATGGGCGGCCTCTCTGCGCAGGCCCCCGCTGAAGTCACCGTGGCTTGCCTGCTCACTTCCCGGCTCATCGAGGGCTTGGGGTTTTTGCTCACCGTGCTGCCTGGCCCGGGCCTCTTGCGCCGCAGCGTAGACCCGGCTCATCTCGCCCCTTACCTGGGATACTGGGGCACCTACATGCCCATCGGCATGTCTTTGGCCCTGCTGGTGGGCCCGTTCTGGTTGCAAGTGGCCCCATGGAGCAGTTGGTGGTTCTTGTTTGCCTTTCTCAGCGCGCTCATGGCCTGGGCCCTGCGCCAGGGCGTAGCGCCCGATCCACCCGACCTTGGGCCACGCGCCGACTGGTCGGCCATGGGGGGCCGAATGCGCCTCACCCTCAGCGCAGCAGGCCCCTGGCTCATCGCCGGCATGTTCGGGGTCTACTCGGCTCAGTGGCTGGCCGTGGTGGGTTTTTTGCCCTCCATCTATGCCGACGCGGGCGTGCAAGGGGCCACACTGGCCGTGCTCACCGCCTTGGCCGCCGCCGTCAACATGGGCGGCAATATGATGTCGGGGCGCTTGTCGCAACGCGGCTGGAGCCAGTGGCGCGCCCTGTGCACCGGCTACGGGGCCATGGCACTGGGCAGCCTGTTGGCCTTTGCCGACTTCACCCAACCCTGGCCCTGGCTGCGCTATGCGGGCGTGCTGCTGTTCTCCTGTGTCGGCGGCCTCATCCCCGGCACCCTTTTTTCGCTCGCTGTGCGGCTTGCGCCTGCCCCCCATCTGGTGGCCAGCACCGTGGGCTGGATGCAGCAAGTCTCGGCCATGGGTCAATTCCTCGGGCCCCCTTTGGCGGCGAGTTTGGCCATGGCGGTGGGCGGCTGGCAGCTCACCTGGGCCTTCACCTTGGCGTTTGGCATCATCGGGGTCATCCTGGCCTGGCGCGTGTCAAGGCACTTAAATTATTTGTGAAAGCCCCCCACCATGGTCACAGGCCCGCAAGCCATTGCCGATACCCGCCGCTGGCTAGAGCGCGCGGTCATCGGGCTCAACCTCTGCCCGTTCGCCAAAGCCCCCCACATCAAAGGGCTCATCCATTGGGCCGCCTGCACCGAGCCAGACGATCTCGCTTGGCTCTATGTTTTGGAGCAAGAGCTGCAAGCCCTGGCCGAACAGCCCCGCCATCTGCGCGAGACCACACTGCTGGTGCTGCCCAACACGCTGCATGACTTTCTTGACTTCAACGACCGCCTGGCCGACGCCGACCAATGTCTGGCCGACCTGGGTTTGGAGGGCGTGATCCAGATCGCCAGCTTCCACCCGCAATATCAATTTGCCGGCACCCAGCCAGACGACATCACCAACCACACCAACCGCTCACCCTACCCCTTGCTGCACCTCATCCGTGAAGAGAGCATCGATCAGGCGGTGGCGGCCTACCGCCAACCCGAAACCATATTCGAGGCCAATATGCAAACCCTGCGTCAACTCGGGCCCGAGGGCTGGGCGGCGCTCGATGTCGGGCCCCACCCATGAGCCAAAAGCGAACCTCCCCCGCCATCCCCTTGCTGCCGCCCGAGGTGCGCCCGGGCCAATCCATCGAGCTGCTGCAGCACCTGCACATCCTCACCCGAGAAGGCCGCCTGAATCAAGACTCGCGGCGCAAACTCAAACAGGTCTATCACCTGGTGCAATTCATCCAAAAAGTGCTCGACGCCTTGCCCGAATCCGACTCAGGGCCCACCCTGGCCGATCATGGCGCGGGCAAATCCTATCTCGGCTTCATCCTCTACGACCTGTGCTTCAAGGCGCTGGGTCGGGGCACCCTCTGGGGCATTGAAACCCGCCCCGAACTGGTCGCCACCAGCCAGGCCCTGGCGCAACGGCTGGGCTTCCATCGCATGCGCTTTCTCAACCTCAGCGTCGCCCAATCCAGCCTCAGCCCAGAGCTGCCAGAGCGCATCGACATCGTCACCGCTTTGCACGCCTGCGACACCGCCACCGACGACGCCATCGCCTTTGGCCTGCTGAAAAAAGCCCGCGCCATGGTGCTGGTGCCTTGCTGCCAAGCCGAGGCCGCCAGCCTGCTGCGTCAAAACAAAGCCCTGTTCTTGTCCCAAACCCCCTTGGCAGAACTCTGGCGCCACCCCTTGCACACCCGAGAACTGGGCAGCCAAATCACCAACGTCATGCGCTGCCTCTACCTTGAATCAATGGGCTACAAAGTCACCGTCACCGAACTGGTGGGCTGGGAACACAGCCTGAAAAACGAACTCATCCTCGCCGAATACACCGGCCATAAAAAACACAGCGCCGCCCAACGCCTGCACGCCCTCATCGAACAATTCGGCCTGCAAACACTGGCCAGCCATCGGTTCCCGCAGTTGGGGGCAGACCCCCATTGAGCAACTGCTTTGTCTCAGTGGGGGCACAAAGGGGGCGGCCCCTAATTTCTTCGACGGTGTTTGGTTTAGTTTGATGCTGGGATATAAAACCTCTTAGACATAGATCGGGGTGATCTTGCGAATCAGGTTATTAGACTTGTCCCCCACATACAGATTACCGCTGGTGTCTACGGCGATACCAGAGGGGCTGTCGAATATCGCCGTTTCGCCTGTGCCATCCACATGACCTGCTGAACCCACACCAGCCAATGTACTGACAACGCCCAAAGGGCTTATTTTCCGAACGCGGTGGTTGGTCTGTTCGGCCACATACAAGGTGCCGTTGGCATCTATGGCGATGCCAGTGGGGTTATTAAATGTCGCCGATCCTCCCGAGCCATTGGCAGAGCCTGATGTTCCTCCTATTCCTGCCAAGGTGCTAACCACACCCGTCGGGCTGATCTTTCGGATCAGATGATTGTCGTAATCTGCCACGTACACATAGCCGCTGGTGTCCACGGCGACGCCAGAAGGGGAGTTGAATTTCGCTGTTCCGCCCGTGCCATCCAAATAACCCATCGTCAAAGCCACCCCTGCCAATGTACTGACTTCACCAGCCGGGGTGATCTTGCGGATGAGGTGGTTGTTGCTGTCTGCCAAATACAGATTTCCATTGGTGTCCAAGGCAACGCCAGCAGGGTTGTAGAACCGTGCTGTCCCGGCAGTGCCATCTAAATAACCCGACTGCCCCCACAGCCCCGACGACCCAGCCCAATTACTGACCACACCAACTGGTGTGATTTTTCGTATGCGCTGATTTAACAGGTCAGCCACATACAAATAGCCACTGCCATCCACGGCAATCCAAGTAAGGCCGTAAAATTTTGATGTGTTACCTTGACCATTATCTGAGCCTGAGACCCCTGTCGTACCTGCCAGTGTGCTGACCACACCCGCCGGGGTGATCTTTCGGATGAGGTGGTTGTTGCTGTCTGCCACAAATACATTACCGCTGGTGTCTACGGCCACCCCATAAGGGAAATTAAAAGTCGCAGTGCCACCCGTGCCATTCGCAAAAGGTGTGGTCGATCCAGTCCCCGCCAGCGTGGTCACTACCCACTGTGTCGGTGACGCACTGCCACTGCCAGACCCACTCCCTGAACTGCTGCCCGAGTTACTGCCCGAGCTACTGCCAGAACTACTACTTGTTCCACTGGATGAACTGCTCGCAGAACTGCTTCCAGAAGCACTGCCAGAACCAGAGCCACTGCCCGCCGCATCACCACCGCCACCCCCACCACCGCAGGCGGCCAGCAGCGCAGCGGCATCCAGCGCCAATGCCGTCCCCATGAAATGTCGTCGCTTCAAGCCCAGTGGCTCAGTTGGGTTGTGTTGGGAAGTGGTGTGGCCCAGGTTGCCCGACTCGCCAGGGGTCACTTCCTTGTTTGAGTCATTGCGGTGGTTTGTCATAAAACCTCTTTCTTTTGTCTCAGTTAATGAGCGTGTCGCGACCATCAATTGGGGTCAGATCCCAATGCCCTAAAAGCACTTGGGCTACCCTAAACTAAATCGGCGAGATTTTTCGAATGCTGTGGCTGTTGGAATCTGCCACATAGACATGCCCCCCAGCGTCCACAGCCAGACCCGTAGGGTTAGCGAATTTGGCTGTTCCGCCCGTGCCATCAATAAAGCCACTGATCCCGACCGACCCCGCAATCTTGCTGACCACGCTCTCATTGCTGATCTTGCGGATCAAGTGACCGTTGTAATCTGCCACATACAAGTTCCCACTGGTGTCCAAGGCAATCCCAAGAGGGTTGTTAAATGTCGCCGTTCCGACCATTCCATCGTTAGCGCCAGATACTCCCACCCTTCCTGCCAACGTGCTAACAACGCCCGAAGAACTAATCTTGCGAATCAAGTGGTTGTCATAATCTGTTACATACAAATTGCCACTGTTGTCCGCTGCTACGCCACAGGGCCTGTTAAATTTTGCTGTCAATCCAGT
>JBEBAJ010000008.1:0-20022 GCA_041158965.1 Pseudomonadota bacterium
CTCCGGCTGGTTCAGGTAGCCCTGACTGTATTGAAGGTCGACATACGTGGCCTCAGTCGCCACCAGCCCCCAGCCGCCACGCGCAAATTCACGGTAGTACTCGATCATGGCGGGTGTGACCAAACCATCCTCGGTCGCGCTGGCGCGAGTGAGTGAGGAAACAACGGCCCGGTTGCGCAGATTCAATGGGCCCAGTTGGTAGGGTGAGAAGAGTCGGGGGTATTTCATGCTTGGATATGGTTGGTCAACCACCATGGCAGCGCGATGGATCGGGGAGGTGGCGGGTTTGGAAATCAGGCTGCTTTGGCGTATTTGCCAGTCAATTGTGGCGTGGTGTCCGTCAGGCCTTTTTTCTCACGATCTAGCCGGGTTTCTCGGGACCAGGTGCGTTTGAGGTCGTCACGCACGCTGATGGTGAGTTTGCCCAGGCCCTCACACTCGAGATCGACCTTGTCGCCGTCCTGAAATGCAGACAGTCCCCGATGATTGGTGCCGGTGGCGATGATGTCTCCTGGTTCGAGGTCGTGAATGGCGGTCATCCACTCGATGCAGCGTGGAATCTTGTGCGCCATATCGTCGGTATTGAAGTTTTGTTTCAGTTGGTCATTGACCCAGAGCTTGACCTGTAGCTTATGCGGGTCAGGCACTTCATCGGCGGTCACCAGGAAAGGGCCTATGGGCGCGAAGGTGGCACGCGACTTCATCTGATAAAAGCTGTTGCTTGAAGGTACAACGCCGCGCGCAGAGCCATCAATGAAATTGGTATAACCAAACACGTATTCCATCGCCCTGCTGGCGGGGACAAAGCTGGCGGGTTTGCCGATCACCAGCGCCAACTCGGCTTCGCCTTCAAAAATAGTCGATGGGATATCGGGCAACACCATGGTATCGCCGTGGCCGATGATGGCCCCCGGTGATTTATGAAACGCATTAATGGGGGCCGGCGCACTGCGCGTCCCATCTTCCATATAGTTGACGGCCATGCACTCGACATTGACTGGCTTGGGCAATGGGGGGCGAATCTTGACGCGCATCACAGAAGGTCCGTCGCCTTTGGCAACTGCCTCTTGCAACCTTGAACGAAAATGGGAAAAGTTGGCAATCAGCCCATTCATCAGGTCACCTGGGCCAGTATGAGGAATTTGGGCAACCACGGTGGTCACATCCACCACCCGATCGCCCTTCAATACGCCCAGACGAAAATCATTGAAGTACATGAGCCGCATGGTGAGATCCTCATATGTTTTGGTGCAAGGATGCTAAGCCTCAAAGAGAATCTGCACAAGTCGGGTTTCCAGCATATGCGACCGCAAAGAGCCCCCCTACCATGGTTGCATCATCGGATGAAGATGACACCCCATACAGGAGGGCCTATGAACCAGTCTGCCCATGCAGTTTCCCGTCGATCAGTGTTGGTCAGTGGCGTGGCCGCCAGTGTGTTGGCCACACCCTTTGTCGCTGTTGCCGGGTCGCCAGCGTCCACCTGTGTGTTATCGGGCCGACTGACCGACCGCCATGGCCAGCCTTTGCGCCAAGCCCAGGTGACGGTGTCAGGAACGGCTGCCCGCACAGACGGCGATGGCCGATTTTTCATGCAAACCGCCCTGCCCGCCCAAACCAAAGTGGCCCTGCAAGTTCGTCTGGCTGGACAAGCGCAGGGGGTAGAAATGTGGTCACCCTTTGAGCTTCACCCGTTCACGGCACAACCTCATGCAAGCATGGCTTTGACAATTGCGGTCTGAGGTCGCCGATCCACCTGAGCGCAGAGCCAAAAGACATCAGCGTTTGGGCCAGACCACACCCTGGTGACCAGCCACCACCTGTCCCATGCCTTTGTAAGCGAATTTTTGCAAGCGCTTGCCTTCGTAGGTTTCTGTGGTGTAAATGTTGCCCTTGGAATCGGTGGCAATGCTGTGCACACCATAGAACTGCCCGGGCTGACGACCGCCATCGCCAAAGCTGGTGATTTCTTGCAAAGACTCGCGCACCACGATGCGCACCTTTTCGTTCGTTCCATCAGCCAGGTAGATGAATCTTTGTTGCGGATCTCTTGAGAACGCGATGTCCCAGACCGAGCCGGAGGCCAGGGTTTGCTGCGCAAAATGGGCCTCCTTGACGAAACTACCATCTGGCTTAAACACCTGTAACCTGTTGGCTTGGCGGTCACAAACATAGATCAGACCATCGACGCTGCGCTCCACACAATGCACCGGATTTCTGAACTGTTGAGGGGGCGGGGCAGCCGGGTCAAATTTACCCAAATCGGCATCACTGGGTTTGTTCCCATAAGCGCCCCAATAACGCTTCATCTTGCCCGTATCTGCGTCCAGCACGGCCACTCGCTTGTTTTTATAACCATCGGCCACATATGCCTCATTGGTTTGTGGATCCACCCAGATTTTGGCCACTCGGCCAAAGTTGTCCAAGTCATTGCTGCCCTTGTTTCCACCCAGTTTGCCCATTTGCATCAGAAACTTGCCATCGCGGGTGAACTTCAGGATGTGCGCGTCCTTCTCGCCGTTGCCACCAATCCAGACATTGCCTTTGTGATCCAGATGTATGCCGTGATTGGATTCGGGCCACTCATAACCTGGACCAGGCCCACCCCAAGCTTGCACCAATTTGCCATCAGGGTCAAATTCCAGCACAGGGGGGGCCGCAGCGCAGCACTCACCTACCTTGTGGGTCAAAGCCAATTCATTGAAATGCAAGGTGGATGCGCCACGATGGATGATCCACACATGGTCTTTCTCATCCACCCAAATGCCGATCGCCATGCCCAGCAACCAATGATTGGGCAAAGGCTTGGGCCATAAAGGGTCGACCTCAAACACAGGTGCTTCGACTGTTCGCCCTTGGGCTTGTACACGCTGCTGCATGAATGAAAAACTCAATCCGAGCAAAGCCAAGAGCAGCGCAGCCATGCTGAGCCAGGTGGCAAAGGGCAAGCGACGTATGCGATTTAACATGACGGCCTCTTCGATGTGGGCATCCGTCATAATTGAACGTTCTGGCTTTGTGTGATCACCATGAAAACCCTAGTTCAATGCTCCTTTTCAAGGGCTTTTGCGCTTCTTTTGCTGATCTTTACGCAGCAGACACAATCACACGAAATCCCCGACGACGTCAAGCTGACTTCACTGCTTAGGGTCGAAGACAGTCAATTGGTGGTGTTGATACGCGCTCCGATGGCGGCGATGCGTGAGGCCGATATTCCTTTGCGTGGCAGTTTTTTGGATCTCTCTAAAGCAGACGCCGCACTGCATGTGGCTGCCCGTCTTTGGTTTGTCGATCGGATGCGGGTTCTGGCCGACGCCATGCCACTGCCCCCACCACAACTGACGCACGTACGTGTCAGCCTGCCCTCCGACCGAAGCTTTGACCTATTTGCGACCGCCGAGTCACACTTGAAGATGGGCACCAAACTCAATGATGGCGATCTGGTTTGGAACCAACAATACCTGGATTTGCGACTGGTCTACGCCTTGCCTCGCGCCGATGCCAAACTGGCCATCGAATTCGATGCGGCCAAATTGGGCGCTCGGGTGAGCCATATGCTGCGATACAAAACCCCATCCGGGCAGGAACGTTGGCTTCAGCTGCATGGCCACGCCGGTCTGGTTGAACTCGACCCTGGCCCCTGGTCATCTGCATTGCGCTTTACCCGGCAGGGGTTTGAGCATATTTTGTCGGGATTAGACCATCTGCTGTTTGTGCTTTGCCTGATGTTGGGAATATCCAGTTTGCGCCAACTCATTTGGACCGTCACTGGCTTCACCCTGGCACACTCCATCACGCTGGCGTTGGCAGTGACTGACCTCACTCCCAGTGGATTGTGGTTCATGCCCGCTGTGGAGTGGGCCATAGCGACCAGCATCGTTCTGATGGCGGTCGATGTGATGCTGATGCCCGAGCGCCCCCACCGCTGGTGGATGGCAAGTGCCTTTGGACTGATACACGGCATGGGCTTCTCTTTTGCATTGCGTGAATCATTGCCATTTGCAGGAGAGCACATCGGCGTTGCACTGTGGTCCTTCAATTTAGGGGTTGAAGCGGGGCAATTGTGCGTCTTGCTGGTGCTTTGGCCTGTGCTGGTGCGATTGCGGGGACTTCGGTTTGCATCGACGGCGCATTGGATCATTTGTGCCATGATCACCCACACGGCCTGGCACTGGATGTCCGAGCGCTGGGAAACAGTGGAAAAATTTCTACAGACCATCACGTTCGACGATGCTTGGTCTGCCGCACTGGCACAACCCTGGCTCTGGGGGCTGTTGGCACTGCTGGCCGCATGGCGGATGGTGAAAAGCGCACGCACCAGAGAGAGCGAGAACCGATGAGTCAGTGCCTCAATTTCAGGAATCACCGCGCACGCTGGCTGGCGCGTTTTGGTGGGAACGCAACACACTTCAAGAGGACGACATGGACATCGCATTGGTAGGGGCAGGCATCGGCGGTTTGGCGGCAGCGGCATGCTTGCTGCAACAGGGCCACAAGGTCCGGGTCTACGAGCAGGCCGGCGAAGTCAGTGAAGTGGGGGCAGCGGTACAAATGAGTGCCAACGCCGTCAAGGTGCTTTATCAACTGGGCTTGAAAGACACGCTGCAGCGGCATGCGGTGCGCCCCGAATCGTTTCAGTTTTTGCGCTACGACACAGGTGAATTGCTGCACCTGATCGTGCTGGGCGAAGAACATGAAAAGCGCCATGGTCACCCTTATTTCCAAATTCACCGGGTCGATCTGCACCAGGGCTTGATGCAGGCGGTGCTGGCACTTGACCCCATGGCCTTGGTGTTGGGCAAACGCGCCAAGGCCGTGCGCGAGACCGAGGGCCATGCCAGCGTGAGCTTTGAGGACGGCAGCGAAGTGAGCGCCGAATTGCTGATTGGCGCCGACGGCATCAAGTCGGTGGTGCGCCGTCATGTGGTGGATGACAGCCCGCCCGTTTTCACGGGACAGGTGGCTTGGCGTCTGGCGATTCCCATCGACCGCATCGCCCCAGAATTGCGCCCGCCCATGGCCTCGACCATTTGGTGCGGCCCCAAGAATCACGCGGTCATGTACTACATGCGCGGCGGCCAGGTGTTGAACTTTGTGGGCTGCGTGGAGCGCCCATGGGAAGAAGAGTCGTGGACCTCACGCCAGCCCTGGGAAGAGCTGAGTGCCGATTACGAAGGCTGGCACCCGATGGTGCGCGCGCCCATCGAAGCGGCCGACAAGGACCAATGTTTTCGCTGGGCCCTGAACAACCGCCAGCCGGTCATGAATTGGTGCACAAGCCGGGTGGCGCTGCTGGGCGACGCGGTACACGCCACCCTGCCCTATATGGCGCAAGGCGCGGCCATGGCGATTGAGGATGCCGCCATCCTGAGCCGGGCGGTAGCCATGGATGCCCCCCTGTCCGAGCGGCTGGGCATTTACGAGCGGCACCGTGCCCCGCGCGCAGCACGGGTGGTGACCGAGTCGACCGAGATGGGCGAGCTATATCACATCGCTGATGCGGCACAAATGAAACAAGCCTTTAAAGACCGCAACATCGCCGCCTCGCGCAACAACTGGCTGTACCCATACAACCCGTGGACGGTGGACATCACCCGCCCCTACACTGGCGTGTAAGGGATGGTGATGCTTATTCGGGCTTGATGCCTTGGTCTTTGACCAGGCGCGCCCACTTGTCGGCGTCGCGCTCAACCAGACGGGCAAAATCAGCTGGCGTCGCACTGGCCGGGTCCATGCCCTGGGTAGAGAAGGCGGTCTTGACGTCGTCACCGGCGATGATCTGGTTGATCTCGCGGTTCAAGCTGGCCACCAGATCGGCAGACATGCCTTTGGGCGCGAAGACGCCAAACCACATGCCCACATTGACCTGACCCAAACCGGTTTCGGTCACCGTGGGCACATCAGGCATCAGGGCGTGGCGTCGCTCGCTGCCTATGGCCAAGGCGACCAAACGCCCGGTCTTGACATGGGCCAGTGCCACGTGGATGGGCAGGAACATCACGTCGACCTGCCCGCCCAAGATGTCGGTCACGGCGGGGGCGGTGCCCCGGTAAGGGATGTGGGTGATGAAGACCTTGGCGGTGTTTTTGAAAAGTTCCATCGACATGTGGTGCGGCGTGCCCACGCCGGGTGAGGCGTAGTTGATGCGCCCGGGCGCGGCCTTGGCAGCTTGCACCAGGTCTTTGGCGGTTTTCCAGCCGGTTTTGGGGTGCGTCACCAAAATCAACTCACCCCAACTGGTCAAGGCAATCGGGGTCAGGTCTTTGAGCGGGTCAAAAGGCAACAACGGGTTGAGCGCGCGATTCATCACCAGGGTGTTCACGCTGACCAACAAGGTGCTGCCGTCAGGGGCTGACCGCACCACGGCCTCGGTGCCGATGCTGCCCGAGGCGCCGACACGGTTTTCCACCACGACGGGGCGGTTGAGCTTTTGCGACAGCTTGGGGCCAATTTGGCGCGCCACGATGTCAATTCCGGTGCCGGGTGTGAAGGGCACGATCAGCTTGATCGGGTTGGTGTTGGCCGGGCTTTGCGCCCATGCAGGCCAGGCCGAGCAGGCGGCAAGGGCCAGTGCCTGGCGACGGTTGAATCGAAAGGAAGGGGTCATGTGGCGTAGGGTCCTTGAATGGGTTTTTCAATTCATTTTTTCATGTCCATGCCCTGCGGCACTCTGGGCCGACTGAAAGGCCATGTGCATAGCAGGCCGATCGCTGCCCCAGCGATGACGGCGCTGAGGGTGTGCGCGTCGAATTCCAGGCGGGCGAACATGGTGGCCAAGGTCATGGGCAGCAGCAGCCACAACCAACGCCAACCGTAACGCCGGGCCACAAACACGGCCCCAGAACTGGCCAAAGAGCTGTGCCCGGAGGGAAAGTTATGGTGGCTGTCGGGGCCCGATGGTCGCTGGCCCAAACGAACCCCTGAGATGACGACATCATCGAAAAGCCGTTTGGCCCCGTGGGTGCCCGCTGTGGCGGTGAGCCCCACCCAGATCAGCGCTTTGAGTCCGGCCCAGTCGCGCAAGAGCAAAGGCAATCCGATTTGCAAGGCGGTGTTGACAAACCGGCCCTGATGTTCCACCCATTCTGACCAGGCGCTGGGGGCAGAGGGGCTTTGGCGGGGCTCGGGTGAGGCGGGCATCAGCAGAGCCGCCAAAAACACCAGCAAGGCCGCGGTCATGACGCTGTCCCAACGGCGCGAGGGCCGCTCTTTGTTTTCGGGCTGAGCCGAGTCGCTCATGGCTTGCCTTTCAGAAGATCGAATTCAGGCCGGTAGACACCGCCCTGCAAGGCCAGCATGCCCATGACGGTATGAAACACATGGCCCTGGCCCACGCCGCTGCGCGAAGCGAGACGCGCCAGATCTGGCGACACCTCCTGCCGAAACGCCTCAGAGAGCCACAGCGACAGCGGTATTTTGTACTGCTCGGGGGGTGCCACCGACTTGGGGACACCGTGCAAATACAAGCCCCCTTCGCCCAGAGATTCACCGTGATCGGCCACATAGAGCCAACTGCTGGCGGCATCGACCCCGCGCAAGATTTGGGTCAGTTGGGCCAGCACATGGTCGGTGTAGGCGATGCTGTTGTCGTAGGCGTTGAGCAAAGATTGAGCGTCACAGTTCTTGAGCACGACGGTGGTGCAGGTGGGCTTGAAGCGCTCGAATTCAGGCGGGTACTTGCGGTGGTAATCGGGGCCATGGCTGCCGCGCAAGTGCAAGACCACCAATAGCCGGGGTTGGGTCGACTGTTCGATGAGCCCCTTGAGGCCATGCAACAAGCCTTCGTCCCAATGTTCGTGTTCGCACCGCCCCTGCGGACATTGGGCCTGCATGTCAGACTGGGTCTCGAAGCGGCGGGCCTTGACATTGGGGTGACCGGAATTGGCTGTTCGCCAAACCACATCCACGCCCTGACGCAACAAGTAATTGGGCAAAGGCTCGCCCATGTCGGTGCGGTCTGGGGCCGCATCGCCGCGGTGTGACAAGATGCAGTTCAATGCCGCCACGGTATAGGTGGCGCAAGCCTCTGCCCCGGAGAGCCAGACCACGCCCAGGCCCCGGGTGCTGGCGTGGGTATCGCGCCCCTCGGCCAGCAGGCCCTGTCGATCGGCCCGAGCCGACTCACCGATGACCAGCACGACCACGCGGCGTTTGGGCCCCAGGGGCATGGCCTCGGCATCGGGCAGGGGTGGGTAGGTTTGTTGCTGCTGGCGCTGCCCGTCAAGGTGCCGGGCCGAGTTGATCACATACGACCAGGGCAGAAATTGCGAACCAATCTGGCCCGCATGCTGATCGATCCACAACCATGTGAAAGACAGCGCATAAATGAGCCCCAGGGCGCTGAGCGGGGACACAATCCAAAACGCCAAGCGTTGGCGCCACGACAGCCGACGCAGGGGCCATACCCAGACCAGGGTGGCGGGCAAAACACCCCAAAAAAGCAAAGAGGCCAGCATCATCGGGTGCCACAGCGCCGACGCTTCACCCCAATGGGTCTGCCACACATTGCCCATCATGGTGCGATCGAGCAAGACCTGGTACTGATGCATGAAGTAATGGGCCAGCGCATTGCCGAGAAAGACCAGCACCAGGCAGACTTTGAGCAGGCGGTTGGACCACAGCGCCGCCGTGGTGAACAAGACCACGCTCATGGTCGTGGGCAGGAGGGCCACTGCAATGGCTGTGAGCCAGCCGTTGAGGTCGGAGAAGTCCAGATGCCGGCTGAGGTAGTTCCACAAGGTTCCATGGAACCAGAGGGTATTGAACACTGCCCCACCCAGCGCCAGCCCCATGGGGTGGGAAGGCAGTGCCTGGGTCAGTTGAGCGATTCTTTGACGGAACGTGGCGATGGGCATGGTCTGATCAATAGACAGACCGATGATTTTAGAGGTTTATGGTGATGAAAGCCTGGCCCGAATGTCGGCCAGTCAGTGGCACAGAGGGATGCCAGCGGGCATGGGGATTGAACGGCCTGAGCGGACCGCCCCCGATGCAGGGGCGGCGCGTCTGCGCAGGCTCAAAGGCCTTCTACAAAACGCATGTCGCGCACCACCGAACCCGGCGTGAGTTTGGAGAGCGCTTCCTGGTAGCCCGGGCTGTTGTAAGCGGCTTCGGCGGCAGCGATGCTGTCAAAGGCAATGACCACCACGCGCTGCATCAAACCTTGTTCCTTGATCAGGGTGGGCATGCCCCGCACGACAAACTGGCCACCGGCGGCCGCGATGGACGGGCCTGCCAATTGGGCGTAGGCGGCCAGGGCCTCAGGGTTATGGATGGCTTGGTAGGTGGTGATCCAGTAGGCTTTGGACATGGGGGACTCCTTTCAAAAACGCCATGATGCCACGATGTCGCAGGGGTGATGGTGCGCATGCCCGGTCACACCCATAATGGGGTTTCCATTGCCGCTCAGGAGGATCCTATGTCGGAAGTCGTCAGCCCTGCCCCCGCTTGGCAGGAAGGCATTTTTCTCAGCCTCAAGCAGGCTGGCGTGCGCCAGGTGGCCTATGTGCCAGACGCCGGTCATGCCCATGTCATACGCCGGGTACAGGCCGACCCTGAGATGCGCGACATCGTGCTGACGACCGAAGAGGAAGGCGTGGCTTTGGCCACCGGTGCCTGGCTGGGTGGCGAGCGCGCCGTGCTGCTGATGCAAAGCAGTGGCGTGGGCAATTGCATCAATATGTTCTCTTTGTTGCAAAGCTGTCGCATCCCCTTTTTGACTTTGGTCACCATGCGCGGAGAGTACGCCGAGTTCAACAACTGGCAATGCCCGATGGGCGAAGCCACCCCCGCCGCGCTGGAGTTGATGGGTTTCAAAGTGATGCGGGCCAACGACCCCGACGAAGTCGAAGACCTGATCGGTGCCGCGCTGGATGCCGCCTTTGAAGGTGGCCAGCAAGTGGCCCTGTTGTTGTCGCAGCGTCTGATCGGCCGCAAAAAATGGCTGGCCAAGTGAAGGAAACCATCGCCATGAACTCCCCCCAAGCCCATACCCCCGGCACCCTGGCCAGCATAGACCGGCGCGAGTTTGTCGCCAAATTGTTGGCCCAGACCCCCAATGCTTTGGTGGTCACCGGTCTCGGCTCACCGACCTATGACGTCTTTGCCAGCGGCGACAGCGACCGTTATTTCTACCTTTGGGGCGCCATGGGCGGCGCTTTGCCCATCGGACTGGGCCTGGCGCTGGCTCAGCCCCAAAGGCCGGTGCTGGTCATCACCGGTGACGGCGAACAACTGATGGGCATGGGCGCCATGGCCACGGCGGCCGCACAGAACCCGCCCAACCTGAGCGTGGTGGTGCTGGACAATGGCCACTTTGGCGAAACCGGCATGCAGCGCAGCCACACCAGTCTGGGCACCCGGCTGGTGGAGGTGGCCAAGGCATGCGGCATTGAACATGCCAGTGAAATCTTTCATCTGAATGAGGTGAGCGCCCTGGCACAGGCCATTGAGGCCAGACAGGGCTTGCGCTTTGCCCAGGTTCACATCAAATCCGAAGACCTGCCCAGGGCCCTGCCCACCCGGGATGGCACTTTTTTGAAAAACCGCCTGCGGCTGCACCTTGGTCATGCTTTGGTATGAATTCGGGCAAATAGGGCTGTTCAAAACGATGCTTTGCCTTTAAAGTGGTCGGGTTCCTGATTTAAGGTCCCATCGATATGACTAAACTGGTGCTGGGCTTGCTGATTTTTTTGGGCATCCACGCCATGCGGGTGTGGGGCCCTAACCTGCGCTCTCACCTCATCGCGTCGTGGGGGCCCTGGCGGTTCAAGGCCCTGTACTCGGTGCTCTCTTTGTGGGGCCTGTGGTGGCTGGTGACGGGATACGCCGAAGCCAAACTGGTGCCCGATGAGTTGTGGTCGCCGCCATTCTTCTTGCGCCACATCGCCCTGTTGCTGATGTGGTTGGCCATGGTGTTGCTGGTTGCGGCCTATGTGCCGGGCAATGGCATCAGAGCCATCTTGCGACACCCCATGACGCTGGCCGTCAAGGTCTGGGCTTTGGCGCATTTGCTCTCGAATGCCCACACAGCCGATGTGCTGCTGTTTGGCGCGATGCTGGTATGGGCCATCCTGGTTTATCGCAATGCCCGACGTGTGGACCGATCGAATATGGTGGGTATGCTGCGCAGCAGCACCCCGTTGCTGAATCTGGGCACCTTGCTGTCTGTGCTCTTGGGCAGCGGCCTGTGGTTCTGGCTGACTTTAGGCGGCGGACACCTCGCCCTGATCGGGGTCAGTCCGATGGGTTGAGGTGGCCTGCAGGCTGTCGATGCGCCGACCATCCATGCCCAGCACGACCAATTGCCAGCCGGCGCACTCCACAGCGTCTCCCACCTCGGGCAAGTGCCCCCGCAAAGACAGGAACAAACCGGCCACCGTGTTGTAGCGGTCTTTGCCTTCGTCCGGCAGGGGCTGTTCGATCTGCAATTGGTGTTTGAACTCAACAATGGGCATGGCGCCGTCCAGCGTCCAGCAATCGGGGCCGATGCGGGTGGCCCAGGCTTGGTCATCGGCGGCCTGACCCACCCACTCGCCGGTGATGGCCTCTAGCAAATCACGCGGGGTCATCAGGCCCTGCACCACCCCATACTCGTCCACCACCAAGACCACGCGGGCCATGGCCTGCCCCTGGCGCTGCGCACTGGGCCGACGGAATTGCTCAAGCAAAGCGAAACCGCTGAGTGTCTCGGGGATGAAAGCGGCTGGCTGTGCGAGTTGCTCCAGCGCCAGGCTGTCGTCGTCTTGTTGCATCAAATCGGCCAGACTGATAAGACCGACCACGTCGTCCAGGCCGTGGCGACAGACCGGGTACCAAGAGTGCGAAGGCCGCCGCCGCAATTCCTGCAGCGCCCGGGACACGGTCTCGTCATGGGCCAACCAAACGATGTCGGTGCGCGGCACCATCAGTGAGGACAGGGGGCGGTCATCGAGGTGAAAGACATTGCGCACCATCTGGTGCTCTTGTTGCTCGATCACCCCGGCATCCACCCCTTGGCTGAGGCTGGCACGAATTTCCTCTTCCGTCACAACTTGCGTGACTTGGGTATTGACCCGCAGCAGTTTGAGGGTGAGACCGGTCATCAGGCTCAGCAAAGCCACCAGCGGCCTGGCCAACCAGGCCAGCCGCTCCATCCCGGGTGCGACCCAACGGGCCACGGTTTCCGGATAGAGCTGGGCGATGCGCTTGGGCACCAGTTCCCCAAATACGATGGTGATGCAGGTGATGATCCCCACCACCAGGCCCGTGGCCAACCACTCGGCCCAAGAGGCTGAGACGCCCCATTGCATGAGCGAGCGCGACAGGCCTTGGCTGAAAGCGGCTTCGCCGACGATGCCGTTGAGCACCCCGATGGAGGTGATGCCGATCTGGATCGATGACAAAAATCGGGTCGGTTGATCCATCAGGCGCAAAGCCGCCGCAGCCCGCTCATCGCCCATGTCGGACAAGGTCTGCAGACGCACCCGGCGACTGGCCGCCAGCGCCATTTCAGACAAGGCGAACAGGCCGTTGAGCAGGGTCAGCATCAGGATGAGCAGAAAATCCACGAAAGCTCCGTTTTTTTCATTTCAACGACAATTGTCCCATGGCAACGTATTGGGTGGGAGATTTACAGGGCTGCAATGCCTCGTTCGGGCGTTTGCTCGATGTGCTGGGCTTCTCGCCCAGCCGGGACCGGCTGGTGGTGCTGGGCGATCTGATCAATCGCGGGCCCGACAATGCCGGGGTGTTGCAACGGCTCATGGCACTGGGCAGCAGTGCCGACTGCCTGTTGGGCAACCACGATTTGTTTGTGTTGGCCGCTTACCACGGCGCCAAATCGCTCAAGGCGAGCGACACGGCCCGCCACCTCTTTGACCTGCCTCAGGCCGGGGACTGGATGGATTGGCTGGCCCAACGCGACATGGCCCGCTTTGAATCGGGCTGTCTGCTGGTTCATGCCGGGGTTTTGCCAGACTGGGATGTGGCCCAAACCCTGGCGCTGGCGGCCGAGGTGGAATCTGCCTTGCGGGGCACACAGCGCAGCCCGCTCTTGCATCAGATGTTTGGCAACCAGCCTGCCTGCTGGCGGGAAGATTTGACGCCGGTCGAGCGTTGGCGGGTGACTGTGAACGGACTGACGCGCTTGCGCTTCCTGACCTCCGAAGGCGAGATGGAGTTTCAGACCAAGGAAGGGCTTGATTCGGTGCCAGAGGGCCTGGTGCCCTGGTTCGATGCCCCTGACCGCCAAACCGCCAATGTGCCCGTGGTCTTTGGCCACTGGTCCACCGTGGGGGGACTGTGCCGGCCGCGCCTCGCATGTCTGGACACGGGTTGCCTGTGGGGCCGTCGGCTGAGCGCGCTGCTCGTGCCCGAAGGACAGCCCGAACACCCCCCTGACCTGACCCGTTGGGAGTGGGTCTCGGTGCCGGCCGAGCCCGGCGACGTGGTGGACCGCCCGGCTTGAACAAGCGGCCCCTGCGCCAGCCATTTCGGCATGGTTTCTAGGGGTATCGCGCATGGGCTTGTCCAAGCCGATCAAGGCTGTTCCAATTCGGCCATGTCCAGCACACCTCCCCCCCTCTCCCTCGCCGCCCGTGATGCCCAAGCCGTGGTCCATGGGCTGACCAACCTCTCTGTGCATGCCCAACGCGGCGCCAGTGTCATTGAATCGGGCCATGGGGTCTGGGTGCGTGACATTGAAGGCCGTGAGTACATCGAGGCCATGTCGGGCCTGTGGTGCATCGCCCTGGGTTATGGCAATGAGCGGCTGGCCGATGTGGCCCATCGCCAGATGAAACAACTGGCCTATTACCCGCTGACCAACCACAAAAGCCATCCGCCGGTGATTGCGCTGGCCGAGAAACTGCTGTCGATTGCGCCCGCACCGATGTCACGCATCTGGTTTGCCAGCACCGGCTCGGAAGCCAACGACTGCGCAGCGCGCTTGTCCTGGTACTACTGGAACGCCATGGGGCAACCCAAAAAGCGGCAATTCATCTCGCACCAACTGGCCTATCACGGCAACACCATCGCCTCGGCCAGCCTGTCTGGCGTGAAGTATGCACACGAGCGCTTCAACCTGCCCCTGCCGGGTTTTTTGCATGTCACCACCCCTCACTACACGCGGCATGCGCAGCCGGGTGAATCGGAAGACGCCTTCAGCGACCGTTTGCTGGCCGACATCGAACGACTGATCGACACCCAGGGGGCAGACACCATCGCTGCGTTTTTTGTCGAACCCGTCATGGGTGCCGGTGGCATCGTGGTTCCGCCCGATCGCTACTACCAAGGCTTGCAGGCATTGCTGAAGTCGCGCGACATCTTGTTGGTATGCGACGAAGTGGTGACGGCCTTCGGTCGGACTGGCGAAATGTTTGGCTCGACCACCATGAAGTTACAGCCTGATTTGCTGGTTTGCGCCAAAGCCCTCTCCAGTGCCTACATCCCGATTTCGGCGCTGATGATCGGCCCGCGTGTGTATCAGGCCATCGAGCGCCAAAGTGGTGAATTGGGCCTGTTTGGCCTGACCATGACCTATTCGGGCCATCCGGTGGCCTCTGCCGTGGCGCTGGAAACACTGAAAATTTATCAGGAAGAAGGGATCGTCGAGCACGTGCGGGCGGTTTCACCGGCATTTCTGAACGGCTTGCACGCCCTGGCCTCACACCCCCAGGTGAAAGAGGTGCGCGGCATAGGCTTGCTGGCAGGCGTTGAATTGGTGCCCGGCCAGGGCCGCGAGTGTGCGCGACTGGCCGAGGAGGAGGGCCTGATCGTGCGCGCCATCGGCGACACCATTGCGTTTTGCCCCCCGCTGGTGATTTCAGACGCCGAAGTGCAAGAGCTGCTGCGCCGCTTCACACGAGCACTCGACCGCCTGCCTGGCGCGAAGCAGGGCTGATGCAGCCAAGCACCAGCCCACGCCGGTTCAGGCGAGGTCAGAGACCCTGATCACCACATTGCCGCCAGCCTGCCCGGACTCCAGGTGCTCGTGCGCCTGCGCGGTCTGCGCCAGATCAAACACACGATCGACGTGCTCGACCACAGGCCGATGAGGGCCTGACCCACCCTCGCCGCGCAGCCACAGGCCGATGTCGCGCAAGGCGTCGCGCATAGAATCGGGTTGCAGTTCGTACATGAAGACCCAGCGCAAAGTCTGGTTCTTCATCATGAAGGCATAAAAGGGCAAGACTGGCATGGGCATGGCATCGGAGGCATAGCAGCTGATGACCCCATGCGGCCGCAAGACCTGTTGCGTGATGGGCAGGTTTTGGCCGAAGGCCACTTCAATGATGCGATGCACACCGGCGCCATTCGTGATTTGCATGATGCGATCGGCCACCGGTTCTTGCCGATAGTCGATGATGTGGTCTGCCCCGGCCTGACGGGCCGCCTCGGCTTTGGCTGGCGAGCTGACGGTGGTGATGACTTGCGCTCCGCCCCACTTGGCCAACTGGATGGCGCAATGGCCCACCGCTCCAGCCCCGCCTTGCACCAGCACCGTCTGGCCGCTGATGGGGCCATCGGCAAACAGCGCGCGATGCGCCGTGAGGGCTGGAATGCCGACGCAGGCCCCATAAGCCATGCTGACGCTGGCGGGCAGGGGTTGAACCAGCGCAGCCGGCAAGACCACTTGCTGTGCGTTGGTGCCAAACGGGCGTTTCCACTGTGCGTTGTAAACCCAGACCCGGTCGCCCACGGCCAGGCCTTGGACCCCCGGCCCCAATTCGGCCACCACGCCGGCTCCATCGCTGTTGGGAATGATGACTGGAAAGGCATGCGGCTGGCCATTGAACCCTTTGCGCCTTTTGATGTCTGAGGGGTTCAAGCCCGAACAGGCCAGATGCACGCGGACCTCGCCCGCGCCCAATTCGGGGTCGGGCCATTCGCCCACTTCAATGACTTCCCGCGCCGGGCCTTGTTGTTTGTACCATGCAGCTTTCATGTCTCACACCTCTTTGAAAAAATGGACCACGGCCAGTATAGGGAAGTCCAGAGAAAAGTCAGGCGGGCCACACCTGAGTGACATAATTCGATTTTTTGATGTGAGCTTGAAATGAAATTAACCCCCCTATGGGCCGTGCTCTTGTTGACCGTGCACACCGCCTGGGCGCAAAACATCACGGTCAGCGATGCTTGGGCGCGTGCCACTGTGGCCGGCCAAAAAGCCACCGGTGCGTTCATGACCTTGCAAGCCCCGCAAGGCGCTCGTTTGGTGGCGGCGAATAGCCCTGTGGCAAGCGTGACCGAGATCCATGAAATGAAAATGGTCGACCAGGTCATGAAAATGTCTGCCCTGCCCCAGGGTCTGGCGCTTCCTGCCGGCCAGAAGGTCGAGCTCAAGCCGGGCGGTTATCACATCATGTTGATGGACCTCAAGGCCCCTCTGGCGGCCAATAGCGAAGTGACCTTGAGCCTGACTTTTCAAGACGCCCAAGGCCAAAAATCGGTGCAAAGTGTGAAAGTTCCAGTGCGCGCCATGGGCCAGGCGGCCACGCCCTCTTCCGGGCATCCGCATTCGCCTGGGCATTCGCATACCCACTGAAACAAACCGCTGTCCCGTGCTTGGCCCCTTGCACAACCCATACCGCTTGGCAGGCCGGGCCGAATTGGCGCAGGCCATGGCCGAAGTGCGGGCCCATACGCTGACACTGATGCGCGCCTGGGAAGAAGCGCTGCCCACATTGAGCGTGCCGCAGGCCGACACCCTCAACCCGCCCTTGTGGGAATGGGGCCACATCGCCTGGTTTCAGGAGTGGTGGACAATCAGACACCCGCAACGATACCGGGGCATTCGCAGCGACTGCGCTGAAACCGGTTTTGCGGCATCGGTGATGCCTGGTGCCGATGAACGCTACAACTCCAGCCGGGTGGCCCACGCCACACGCTGGTCTTTGCCATTGCCCGGGCTGGACGCGACCTTGGCGTATTTGGCGCAGGTGCAGGCACAAAGCCTGGCCGGCTTGCTGGCTGCCCCCGATGAGAGCGATGAAAGTCTGTACTTTTGGCGGCTGGCCTTGTGCCACGAAGCCATGCACCAAGAGGCATCGCTTTATATGGCCCAGTCCCTGGGGCTGGCCTGGCCCGAAGGATTGGGGCGGCGTGACCCGCCCAAGACCCAAGCTGCGCCAGGCGAGGCGACATTGCAGATCGCAGCGACCCGGCTGAATATGGGGCACCGCGGCCTTGGCTTTGCGTTTGACAACGAATGCCCTGACCATGTGGTGTCGCTGGAGGCCTTTGAGATCGATGCCCGGGCACTGCGCTGGGGGGCTTATGTGGCATTTTTGGCCGACACCGGCCACCCGGCCCCCCAAGTGCTGCGCCACGAGGGGGGGCAATGGCTGCTTCGTCGCTTTGGGCGCTGGTTGCCCTTGCCGATGGATGAAGCCGCCGTGCATGTGCCTGCCGGGGATGCGCAGGCCTGGTGCCAATGGGCGGGCCGCCGCCTGCCCACCGAAGCCCAGTGGTGTGCAGCCGCAAACCACCCTGCATTCGAATGGGGCGAGGTATGGGAATGGACGGCGAGCCCGTTCCTGCCCTGGCCCGGCTTTGCGGCCCACCCTTACCAGGATTACTCCAAACCCTGGTGGGGCACACACCGGGTGCTCAAGGGGGCATCATGGGCCACACCCGCCTGTCTGCCTGACGTGCGGTTTCGAAACTTCTTTACGCCGGGACGCGATGATGTCATGGCCGGTTTTCGCTCAGTGTCAGCGGCTTGAGCCCACTTGTCGCTGCCCGCCTATCGGGTCAAGCAGCGTCGAGCCCAGGCGCTGAGCGCATCGACACCGGCCACCATCAGCAGCATGGCCAATAAAACTGTGGCGGTTTTGTCCATTTGAAACAGCCCCAGGTGAAACGACAAGAGTTGGCCCAAACCGCCCGCGCCCACCACACCCAGAATCGCCGCTGCGCGAATGTTGTTCTCCCACCGATACAGGGTGTAGCTGAGGCATTGCGGCAATACCTGGGGCAATAGGGCATAGGCCCACAAGCGCACACCACCGATGCCATGCGCGCGCAGGGCGTCGGCGGGACCGCGGGGGGCATTTTCCATGGCCTCGGCAAAAAGCCGCCCCAACACCCCGGTGGTGTGTACCGCCAGCGCCATGGTGCCAGCCAGCGGCCCCAGGCCAGCCGAAATCAGCCACAGCGCCGCCCACACCAACTCGGGGATGCTGCGCAAGACATTGAGCAACCAGCGGGTCGGCCAGCGCCAGCGGGCCGAATCATCCGAATGCCATCGACTGGCCGGCCAAGCCAGGAGCAGACCGCCGACAGCCGCCAGAACCGTGCCCAGCAGCGACATGGCCAGGGTTTCCAAGGAGGCTTCGGCCACCTTGAGCAAAAAAGCAGGGCTGAGGTCGGGCCGAGAGAATTCGGCCACAAAGCGGCCCATGCGCACCATCGCATCTTGCGACAAAAATTGACCCCAGCGCATGTCGACGGTGAGGAAGCTGGCCAGCACCAAGGCCAGCAGGGCCGTCACCATCCAACAGGCGCGACAGCGCACATGGAACCAAGGCGCCGGTCGGGGCACCGGGCTCGTGGCCGAGGCAGGATGCGGCAAGTGCGTCATCCCAGGGCCTTTCTGATCTCGGCACTGACCCGATCGGCCATGGCCACCAACACCACAAAGACGATCAACAAGGTGGCGACCTCGCCGCCGTTGAACATCTTCATGGCGTTGTCCATCTGTTGACCCAGGCCACCTGCTCCGACAAAACCCAGGACCACGGAGGAGCGAATGGCGCATTCCCAGCGGTACACGGTGTAGCTGGTGAGTTCGGCTGCGTGGGTGGGCAACAAGCCATAGAAAAACGCCTGCAAACGACCGCTGCCGGATCGCAGCAGGGTTTGGGTGGCGTGCGGATCGCCGCTTTCAAAAATTTCGCCGTACACCTTGCCCAGCATGCCGGCATAAGTCAGCGCAATGGCCAACACACCGGCCGCAGGCCCCAGCCCCACCACCCGCACAAACACCAGCGCCCAAACCAATTCAGGGACACTGCGCAAGACGATCAGCACCCCGCGCGCGAGCTGACGCCACAACCAGGGTGCGGCCGCCATGCGGCCGGACAAGGCCGACACCGAGAGCACCCGGTTCTGGACCAAGGCCAGAGGAACGGCCAGGCACAAAGCCAGGGCGATGCCGGTGGTGGCCATGGCCAGGGTGTTCCAGGTGTCGCGCAGCACCATGCGCAAAAAGTCGGGTTCGAGGGCCAGTGGCCAGAAGCTGGCCACAAATGCCGCGCTCACGCGCAGGTTGTCCGGCTCGATAAAGACCCAGGGCTTGAATTCAGTGGCCACGAGCAATGGCCACAACAGCACCGCCGCCACACTGAGCCCGAACACACGCCCCAGCCAGGCCGGGTCGCGGTCCGGGGCATCGATGGCTGGGGTGGTGCGGGACATGGGGCTGGCCTCAACGGCAGTGCATGACCGCAGGCACCGCGATAGGCTCTTCGGGCAAGGCAGCGGGCTGATCAGAGGTCAGCTCACCCTCATGGTCTTCGTACAAACGGGCCAGCAACTCGGGCGACACCGCCGATGCGGGGCGGTCAAAGGCGATGCGGCCCTGGCGCAAGCCGATGACCCTGGGGAAATATTGCAAGGCCGCATCCACTTGGTGCAAAGTGGCCACCAAGGTGATGCCCTGCTCGCGGGCGTGCCCGGTCAGGGCGGCCATGACGGTGCGGGCCCGTGCAGGGTCCAGCGCCGACAGCGGCTCGTCGACCAACCACAATTTGGCAGGCGACAAAAAGGACCTGGCCAAAGCCACCCGCTGGCGCTCGCCGCCCGACAGGCGATCGACCCGCTCGAAGATCTTGTCGGCCATGTCCAGTCGGCCCAAGGCCTGGTGGGCGCCTGACAAATCGATCGGGTAGAGCAAGGAGCGGATGCTTTGCAGCAGCCCCATCTGCGGCAGACGCGCCGCCAGCACCGAGGTCACCACCCGTTGGCGCGGGGGCAGCGGCGGCACCTGCGGGGCCAGAAACAAGCGCCCGCGCAGGGCTTGCAATTCGCGGGTGGACAGCG
>JBEBAJ010000009.1:0-20019 GCA_041158965.1 Pseudomonadota bacterium
TTCTTTCCTGAAATGCCCAGGTGGCGGAATTGGTAGACGCACTAGTTTCAGGTACTAGCGAGTAACATCGTGGGGGTTCGAGTCCCTTCCTGGGCACCATACAGGTTTCTTTATTGAATATACCATATCGCTAAGTTGTTCTTTTTAAAAGAAAAAATCAATCTCTTCGTTCCCGCAGTCTGGTTTTGCATGACCGCAGAGTCGCTTCATTGTGCCATCAGGCCAAAGGCCCAAGCCTGGCGACCCGCAGATGACGGCCACCTCTGACCCCCTTGAACCTGCGAGTCCTGCGGCGGTAAACACGCTTCAATGTCTTTTTTTAAATTTTATTATTATTTTACTAATTTCATTCATTGATTGAGTTACAATTTACTCATTTATATGCAAGGAGACTTTTATGGCCCGAACCGCCGCAGTCGATCCCCTCTCAAAACTTCGTGCCGCCAAGGCGAAACTCGATCTGGAAGAAAAAAGGTTACTCTCCAAAGCCCATGACAAGGCCTTGAACCAGATCACGGTCATCGCCCAAAAGGCCGGTTTAAGTGCCGAACAAATCGCTGCTGCAATGGGTGTCACCTTGCCAGTGACAGACGGGGCCGATGGGGTCAAGAGCCGTCGCAAGCCTGGCAGAAAAGCCGGTTTCAAGGTGCCCCCCAAGTACCGCGACCCTGTCAACCCCGGCAACACCTGGACAGGGCGTGGCCGCATGCCCAAGTGGGTGGCCGAACTGCATGGCAGAGGTGAGTTGGCCCATGCCCTGATCAAAGCCGAAGGGCACTGAGTCGCAGCCATATCCGGGGAAGCTCTGAAAACTCGCTGCGTGCAAGTTTTGCAGAGAGTTTCTCTAGACAGGCACCGCCACCAGATCGTGCCCTTGGGTGCCCACCACCTTGGCCTTGGTGAACTCACCCGTGGTGATGCGCTTGCTGATCTTTTGGGGTGGCAAGAGGTGCACCACCCCATCGATTTCAGGGGCATCGGCGTAACTGCGCCCCATCCCGCCCTGGCGGCCACCACCGGCCGCCGAATCAACCAACACCTGCAATGTTTGGCCCACGCGTTGCGTGAGCTTGTCCATCGACACGGCCTCGGCCACCGCCATGAAGCGGGCACGGCGCTCGGCCCTCATTTCATCGGGCAATAGGCCGGGCAGTTGGTTCGCCGCCGCCCCGTCGACCGGGCTATAAGCAAAACAACCGGCGCGATCGATTCGGGCCATCCGCAAAAAATCGAGCAGATGCTGGAACTCAGCCTCGGTCTCTCCCGGAAAACCAGCGATGAATGTGCTGCGAATCACCAACTCCGGGCACAGTTCGCGCCAGCGCTCGATGCGCTCCAGGTTTTTTTCGCCGCTGGCCGGTCGCTTCATGCGCTTGAGCACATCGGGGTGACTGTGCTGAAAAGGAACGTCCAGATAAGGCAGGATCAATCCTTCAGCCATGAGCGGGATTAACTCGTCCACCGACGGGTAGGGATAGACATAATGCAAGCGCACCCAGGCCCCATGCCGAGCGGCCAATTCACCCAGCGCGCGAGCCAATTCCAGCGGGCGACTCTTGATCGGTCGGCCATCCCAAAAGCCGGTGCGGTACTGCACATCCACACCATAGGCTGAGGTGTCCTGACTGACGACCAACAGTTCCTTGACGCCGCTCTCGAACAATGCCTGCGCCTCTTTGAGCACGTCCCCGATGGGCCGACTGACCAAATCTCCTCGCATAGAGGGGATGATGCAAAAGGTGCATCTGTGGTTGCAGCCTTCAGAAATCTTCAGATACGCGTAATGACGCGGGGTCAGCTTGACCCCGGCCGGGCCCATCTGGGGGGGCGGCACCAGGTCGGTGTATGGGTCATACGGCTTGGGCAGATGGCGGTGCACCGCGTCCATCACCTCTTGCGTGGCATGGGGGCCGGTGACAGCCAGCACCTTGGGGTGGATCTGGCGCACCAGGTTGTCACCCGAGGCGTCAGACTTGGCCCCCAGACAACCGGTGACGATGACCTTGCCGTTTTCGGCCAAAGCTTCACCGATGGTGTCAAGACTTTCCTTGACCGCTTCGTCGATGAACCCGCAAGTATTGATGATGACCAGGTCGGCCCCCTCAAAGGTCTTGCTGGTCTGGTAGCCTTCGGCACTCAGTTGGGTCAGGATCAACTCAGAGTCTGTCAGGGCCTTGGGACAACCCAGGCTGACAAAACCAACTTTGGGGGATTCGACGGTGTGTGACATGGGATCCTTCAGCGGTTGGTGCGCTGGATGCCCATGGCCCCCAACATTTGCTCGGTGTAGGCGTTGAAGCCTTGTACAAAGGGATTCGTCGCAGGCATGGCCAGGCCGTAAAAACGAATGATGTTGGCCAGAGAACTTTCAGAGAACAGTGGCACGCCCGCCGTTTCTTCCTCCAAAATGATTTGCAGCAGGATGCTGCGCGTGAGATCTTCCCGGGTCTTGGCGTCTTGCACCACCAAGTCCACATGGTCGATGACCATCTGTTTGACTTCGCTCAGTGTGATGTAAGACGATGTGGCTGTGTCATACAGCCGTCGATTGGGGTACTTCTTGATCACGCGTCGACCCGCCTCATCGGGGCTGGACGGGTTTTGCTTTTGTCGGGGCACGGCCACTCCAAGTGCGTTGAACAACGCTTATTTTAAGTCATGCCCCCCGGGCCGCCCGCTCACCACCGCGAGATGCCGGTGTGGACCATATAGGCCGCGATGAGCAACAACATGGTGCCGAAAATGCGCTTGAGTTTTTGCACCGGCAATTGTTGCGCCGACCGCGCGCCCCAAGGGGCAGTGAGCATGCTGCAGCTTGTCATGGCCAACCAGGCTGGCAACCAGACATAACCCAAAGAAGCGCTGGGCAAACCCTCGACCCCCCAGCCGCTGTACACATAGCCCATGGCGTTAAAGAGTGCGATCGGAAAGCCCAGGGCCGCACTGGTGGCCACCGCCTGATGAATGGGCATATTGCACCAGGTCAGAAAGGGCACGGTGATGAATGCACCGCCCGCCCCCACCAACCCGGAGATCAGGCCGATCGCAGAGCCCACAGCCCCAAGGCCCAGAGGGCCGGGAAGTTGACGACTCGGTTTGGGTTTGCGGTCAAAGTACATCTGGCTGGCTAAAAAACCGACGAAAAGGCTGAACACCACGGCCAATGCGCCGCCATGGATGCGGGGGAAAATCCATACGCTGGTGACCCAGGATCCCAGCCAAACCCCGGGCACCAGCGACCAGGCCACCGGCCATCGCATCTTGCCCAGTCGGTGGTGCGCACGCACGCTGGAGATGGAGGTGACCAGGATGGTCGCCATGGCCGTGGCAATGGCCATCTTGACACCCAGCTCAGGCCCCACGCCTTGTTCGGCCAGATAGTAAGAAATGAAGGGCACCATCAGCAGGCCGCCGCCGATGCCCAGCAAGCCCGCCATAAAACCAGCCAGGCCGCCCACCGCGGCCAACACCAAAAAGCCGTCAATGTGCATGGGTGGCGATCAGGCCAGCTCGGCCTGAATTCGGGCCAAGGCCTGCCCGCCACCGTAGCTGCCCGCCGGGGTCACGACACCCCCGGGAATGACCCGGATGGCGCAGTACTTGAACTCTGGAATTTTGCCAAATGGATCCAGCGCCGGATTGGTCAGACGGTTGATGGCCGCCTCGTAATAGCAAAACGGCACAAAGATGGCGCCACGGGGAGAACCGTCGTCGGCGCGGGCATACAAAGACACCTCACCGCGACGAGATTGCAAGGTGATCACCGCACCCGGCTGTATGCCCCAGTCGGCCAAATCCAGCGGATGCACCAGGGCCACCGGGTCAGGCTCGATGGCGTCCAACACACTGGCGCGGCGGGTCATGCTGCCGGTGTGCCAGTGCTCAAGCTGGCGGCCTGTGATCAGCACCACCGGGTAATCGTGATCGGGTCGCTCGTTGGCAGGAATGATGTCTGCCGGCACGAATCGGGCTTTGCCATCTTCGCGCGGGAAAGCATTGACAAACACCACCGGCTCGCCAGGGTCGCCCTCGGCCAGACAAGGGTATGTGACGGCATGCTCATGCTGCAATCGATCCCAGGTGATGCCACCGATGCTGGGCATGGTGTGACGCATCTCGTCAAACACCTCTGACACATGGCCATAGTTCCAGTCCAAGCCCAATCGCTGGGCGATCTGCTCAATGATCCACAAATCCTGGCGGGCATCGCCCGGTGGTTCAATGGCTTTGCGCCCCATCTGTACCAGACGATCGGTGTTGGTGAAAGTGCCGTCCTTCTCAGGAAAGGCGCTGGCCGGCAAAATCACATCGGCCAGGTAGGCGGTTTCGGTCAGGAAAATATCTTGGACCACCAGCAAATCCAGCGAGGCCAGCGCATGGCGGGCGTGATTGGCATCCGGGTCGGACATGGCGGGGTTTTCACCCATCACATACATGCCCTTGATCTGTCCGTGGTCTATGGCCTGCATGACTTCGACCACAGTCAGCCCGGGCTTGTCATCCAGACTGCCGGGCGCCAGGTTCCAGGCCCGCTCAAATTGAGCGCGCACCTCTGGCTTGCTGACATGCTGATAGTCAGGAAACATCATGGGGATGAGGCCGGCATCCGAGGCGCCTTGCACATTGTTTTGGCCGCGCAGCGGGTGCAAGCCCGTCCCTGGCCTACCGATCTGCCCCGTCATGAGCGAGAGGGAGATCAGACAACGCGCGTTGTCGGTGCCATGCACGTGTTGCGAAATGCCCATGCCCCACAAAATCATCGATGCCTTGGATGTGGCATACAAGCGCGCCACTTCACGGATGGTGCGGGCATCGATGCCGCAAATCGGCGCCATCAACTCAGGGGTGTATTGGGCCACGTTTTGGCGCAAGGCTTCGTAGCCGACGGTGCGGCTGTCAATGAAAGCCTGGTCGACCAGCCCCTCGGTCACGATGACGTTCATCATCGCATTGAGCAAGGGCACGTCGGTGTCGGGCTTGAATTGCAAGAACCGATGAGCGTGACGGGCCAGCTCAGTGCGGCGCGGGTCTAGCACGATCAGCTTGGTGCCTTGCTGAACCGCATTTTTGATCCAGGTGGCGGCCACCGGATGGTTCACGGTGGGGTTGGCACCGATGATGATCACCACCTCGGCCTGGGTGACGTCCATCACCGGGTTGGAGACAGCCCCGGAGCCTATGCCCTCCAACAAAGCCGACACCGATGAGGCATGGCACAAACGGGTGCAATGGTCGACGTTGTTGGTGCCAAAACCGGTTCGCACCAGCTTCTGAAACAAATAAGCCTCTTCATTGCTGCCCTTGGCCGAGCCGAAGCCAGCCAAAGCCGATTTGCCATGCGTGTCACGAATCTGGCGCAGCCCCCCACCGGCGAGCTCCAGCGCTTCTTCCCAGCTGGCCTCGCGGAACACATCCATGATGCGCTCAGGGTCCATGCTGAAGTCGCCCGACTTGGGTGCATCGGCGCGTCGGATCAGGGGCCGGGTCAGCCGGTGCGGATGGTGGATGTAATCAAACCCATAGCGCCCCTTCACGCACAAGCGGCCATGGTTGGCCGGGCCGTCCCGGCCTTCCACATGGGTGATGCGATCGTCGCGCACATTGAAGGTGAGCTGGCAGCCCACGCCGCAAAACGGGCAAACCGAATCGACCTGGCGGTCGGGTTCGGCCAAAGCCACCTCGCGAGCGGGCATCAGGGCCCCGGTCGGGCAGGCCTGAACACACTCACCGCAAGCCACACAGGTCGAGTGGCCCATGAGGTCATCCATGTCAAATACGATCTTGGCGTGGTCGCCGCGCATCGCCAGACCGATCACATCGTTGACCTGCTCTTCGCGGCAGGCTCGCAAACAGCGTGTGCACTGTATGCAGGCATCCAGATTGACGGCGATGCCAGGGTGCGACAAATCAGCAGCAGGTTGGGGCCGCGACGCAAAGCGTGGCTTGCCCACGCCCAAATGCCCGGCCCACTGGTCGACCTCGTTGTGGCGGGTGTACTCGGTCTCGGGCATGTCGGCGAGCAACAGCTCAAGCACCATTTTTTGGGCACTGACGGCGCGCTCGCTGTCGGTGCTCACCTTCATGCCCTCGGACGGGGCACGGCAACACGATGGGGCCAGCACTCGCTCACCCTCGACCTCGACCACGCAGGCGCGACAGTTGCCCGCCGATTCCAGGCCATCCTTGTGGCACAGGTGGGGAATCTCAATGCCGTTGCGTTGCGCCACCTTGAGCAAGGTTTCGCCTGGGCGGGCTTGTACATCCTGGCCGTTGAGTTGAAAGCGAACCACTTGGGTCTGAGGGGTAGCGACAGCGTTGCTCATCTATGCTCCGATGTGGTCAGGCCAGCTCTTGAGGGAAGTACCTGACCACGCAGTCCATGGGGTTGGGTGCAGCCTGTCCCAGGCCACAAATCGAGGCGTCACGCATCACACGCGACAAGTCGGCCAACAGGCTCAAATCCCATTTGGGCTGCTCCATCAGGGCCACCGCCTTGGCGGTTCCCACCCGACACGGGGTGCACTGCCCGCAGGACTCGTGCTGGAAAAACTTCATCATGTTGCGCGCTGCGGCAGTGGCGGTATCTTGTTCAGAGAGCACGATCACCGCCGCCGAGCCGATGAAGCAGCCATGGGGCTGCAAAGTATCAAAGTCGAGCGGGATGTCGTTCATGCGTGCCGGCAAAATCCCCCCCGATGCGCCGCCAGGCAAGTAGCCATAGAAACGGTGCCCGTCTTGCATGCCCCCGCAGTACTCATCAATGAGTTCTTGTATGGTGATGCCGGCTGGGGCCAGCTTGACCCCGGGGTGTTTGACCCGGCCCGAAACCGAGAACGAGCGCAAGCCCTTGCGGCCATTGCGCCCATGTGAGGCAAACCACTCACCGCCTTTTTCCAGAATCTCGCGCACCCAATACAAGGTCTCGAAATTGTGCTCCAGCGTCGGGCGGCCAAACAGACCCACCTGCGCCACGTAGGGGGGACGCAGCCGGGGCATGCCGCGCTTGCCCTCGATCGACTCGATCATGGCCGACTCTTCGCCGCAAATATAGGCCCCGGCACCCCGCCGCAGATCAATGGCGGGCAGGTCAGGAATCGGGGGCTTGGCCTTGAGCCGGTCAATTTCTGTTTGCAAAAGAGCACGACCACCGTGGTATTCGTCACGCAAATAAATATAAATGTGCGAGATGCCCACGGCCCAGGCCGCAATCAGCATGCCCTCCAGGAATCGGTGCGGGTCACGCTCCAGGTAATGGCGGTCTTTGAAGGTGCCAGGCTCGCCCTCGTCGATATTCACAGCCAACAGGCGCGGGCCGTTTTCCGCACGCACGATGCGCCACTTGCGGCCGGCAGGAAATCCGGCCCCGCCCAGACCGCGCAAGCCCGAGCTCTCCATGGTTTTGATGACAGACTCAAGATCGCGCTGGCCCGAGACGCAAGATTTCAGCACGGCGTAACCGCCTGCGGCCAGATATGCGTCCATGTCGATGTAGGGGGCCGGTTCGTGGCGGGTATGCCCTGCCTGAACGGCCTGGGCCACTTTTTCCGGCTCGGCCTTTGCGATTGGGTGCTGCCCCACCACCACGGCAGGGGCCTGCTCGCAACGCCCGACGCAAGGCGCCGGGATCACGCGCACCTCGCGACCCAAAATTTGCGGCAATTGCGCCAGCAAAGTTTGGGCACCGGCCATCTCGCACGACAGCCCGTCGCAGACCCGCACCGTCAGAGGGGCTGGTGCGGCCTGCCCTTCCTTGACCACATCAAAGTGGTGATAAAAAGTCGCCACCTCGTACACCGCCGTTTGGGGCAAATTCATTTCCTCGGCCAAAGCCGCCAGGTGGTCTGCCGACAAGTGCCCGAAACGATCCTGTATCTTGTGCAGATGCTCGATCAACAAGTCGCGCTGGCGCGACTCGGCACCCAGCAGTTCTCGCACCTGATGCAAACCCGCCGGCGTGGCACGGCGCCCTTTGGGGCCTTGGCGCTTGCGCTCTCGGGTGACGGCCTGGACAGCGATGGGAATGACAGGGTGGTTCATGGCTGCTCTTAAATCACGCCGTCAGCCCGCAGGCTTTCAATGCGCTCATTCGTATAGCCCAACTGGGCCAGAATTTCATCGGTGTGCTCTCCCAACAGGGGGGATCTCACCACCTCGGTCGGGCTGTCCGACAATTTGATGGGGTTGCCCACACTCAGGTATTTGCCCCGTTTCGGGTGATCCACCTCGACGATGGTGCCCGTCTGTCGCAATGACTCATCGGCCACAATTTCCTTCATCGACAAAATCGGTCCACACGGGATGTCGTACTGGTTGAGGATTTCCATGGCCTCGTACTTCGTCTTGGTCATGGTCCACTTTTCAATGCGGGCGAAAATGGGCTTCAGGTGTAGCAACCGAGCCTGTGCAGTGGCAAAAGCCTCGTCGGAGATCCAGCCCTCTTCCCCGATGACTTTGCAAATCGAGGGCCAGACAGCCTCTTGCACAATGAAATAGATGTAGGCATTGGGGTCGTTCTCGTGGCCTTTGCACTTCAATATGGAACCCGGCTGGCCGCCCCCCGAAGCATTGCCCGAGCGCGGCACCGTGTCGCCAAACTGGCCATCGGGATATTGGGGATATTCTTGCAATTGACCGTTGCGCTCCAAACGCTGCTGGTCGCGCAACTTGACGCGGCACAAATTGAGCACCGCGTCTTGCATGGGGGCCAGCACTTTTTGGCCGCGCCCGGTGAGGGTTCTTTGGTACAAGGCCGTCACGATACCCAGGGCCAGGTGCAGTCCGGTGCCGCTGTCGCCGATCTGGGCCCCGGAGATCATGGGGATGCCGTCCTCGTCGCCCGTGGTGGACGCGGCGCCTCCGGTGCACTGAGCCACGTTTTCGTAGACCTTGCAGTCTTCATAAGGCCCGGGGCCAAAGCCCTTGACCGACGCCAGGATCATGCGCGGGTTGATCGACTGAATGTGTTCCCATGTGATGCCCATGCGATCCAATGCGCCAGGGGCAAAGTTCTCAACCAGCACATCGCATTCTTTGATCAAGCGGTCCAGCACCTCGCGCCCGGCGGGCTTTTTGGTGTCCAGCGTGATCGAACGCTTGTTGTGATTCAACATGGTGAAATACAAGCTATCGACCCCGGGGATGTCACGCAACTGGCCACGGGTGGCGTCGCCCACTTTGGCTCGCTCAACCTTGATCACATCGGCGCCGAACCAGGCCAGCAACTGGGTGCAGGTCGGGCCTGATTGGACGTGGGTAAAGTCAAGGATGCGTACGCCTTTGAGCGCTTGGGTCATGGTGGAGCCTTTTCCGATAATTTCCTTGGCCTCTATTGTCTAACGCATTGGCCCAAGCGCCAGAAAAAACATCTTTTTTGGAGGATTTACTCTAAAAAAGCCGGTTTCAGGCCATCGCCAAGCCCAGCCACGGGCCACAAAACCAAACCGCCACCCCGGGTGAGGTGGCGGCGGCAGAGGGTCAGACCGCCTTGCTGGCGTGCATGGCTTTGATCTGCTCGGCCGAATAACCCAGTTCGGCCAACACCTCGTCGGTGTGCTCACCCAAAAGAGGCGAGGCCGTGACTTCGGGCTTCATGTCCGAGAACTTGATCGGGCTGCCCACGGTGAAGTAGCTGCCTCGCACCTTGTGCGGCACTTCAACAATCGAGCCACTCTTGCGCAGCGACTCGTCGCGCAGCAGCTCTTTCATCGACAGCACAGGGGCACAGGGAATGTCGAACTTGCGGAAAATGTCGACCGCCTCAAATTTGGTCTTGTCTTTGATGAAGTCTTCAATGGTGCGGAAGATGTCCATGATGTGCGGCTGACGGGCACGCGCAGTGGTGTAGTTGGGATCGGTTTTCCACTCGGGCTTGCCCAAGGCATCGCAAATCGGCTCCCAGGCGTGGCCCTGGACGGTGAAGTAAATATAGGCGTTGGGGTCGGTCTCCCAGCCCTTGCACTTCAAAATCCAGCCCGGCTGTCCGCCCCCGCCGGCGTTGCCGCCACGCGGCACCGTGTCGCCAAACGTTTCGTGCGGATACTGGGGGTATTCCTCCAGGTAACCCACGCGCTCCAGACGCTGCTGGTCACGCATCTTGACCCGGCACAGATTGAGCACGGCATCTTGCATCGACACAGCGACCTTCTGGCCCTTGCCAGACTTCTGGCGGCCAATGATGGCCGTCAAAATGCCTATGGCCAGGTGCATGCCGGTGTTCGAGTCTCCCAGAGCCGCTGCAGAGATGGTGGGCTCTGTATTGCCGCCCTTCCACCAGCCGGTGGTCGAGGCCGCACCGCCCGCGCACTGGGCCACGTTTTCATAAACCTTGAGGTCTTCGTAGTGGTGGCCTTCGCTGAAGCCCTTGACCGAAGCCAGAATCATCCCGGGGTTGAGCTTCTGGATGTACTCCCAGGTGAAGCCCATGCGGTCCAGCGCGCCAGGGCCGAAGTTCTCAACCATCACATCGGACTCTTTGATCAGCTTTTCCAGCACTTCCTTGCCCGCCGGATTTTTGGTGTCCAGGGTCAGGGAGCGCTTGTTGCTGTTGAGCATGGTGAAGTACAAGGCATCGGCATCGGGCACATCGCGCAACTGGCTGCGCGTCACATCGCCCGCGCCGGGGCGTTCGACTTTGATCACGTCCGCGCCGAACCAGGCCAACAGCTGGGTACAGGCGGGGCCTGCTTGCACGTGGGTGAAGTCGATGATCTTGATGCCTTTGAGGGGCAAGTCTTGTTTGGCCATGTGGCTTCTCTCCTTGGGTTGAAATGGATCAGGCGGTTTTTTTGGCCGCAGTGGGGTTGAGTGAGGTGATGCGGCCGCTTTCGGTTCCGGCGGTCTCATCGATGACAGCATTGATCAGTGTCGGGCGACGGCTCTTGAAGGCTTCGTCGATGCCCCGGCGCAATTCTTCCGGGGTAGTGGCATACACGCCCACCCCGCCAAAGGCCGCCATCATCTGGTCATAACGGGCGTTCTTCACAAACACCGTGGGGGCCACATCGGGCCCGCCGGTGGGGTTGACATCGGTGCCCTTGTAGACGCCGTTGTTGTTCATCACCACGATGCAAACCGGCAGGTTGTAACGACAGATGGTCTCCACTTCCATGCCGGAAAAACCAAAGGCGCTGTCGCCCTCGACGGCCAGCACCTGCTCACCCGTCTCGACCGCTGCAGCCACACAAAACCCCATGCCGATGCCCATGATGCCCCAGGTGCCGACATCAAGACGCTTGCGTGGCTTGTACATGTCCACAATGCTGCGGGTGAAATCGAGTGCGTTGGCCCCTTCGTTCACCAACACGGTGTCGGGTTTGTCGCGCATGACATCGCGGACCACGGCAAGCGCACTGTGAAAATTCATCGGGCTGGGGTTCTTGGCCAGTGTTTCGGCCATCTTGGCGACGTTTTTGGTCTTGCGCTCGTTGATGGCACTGATCCACTCGGCAGGGGGCTGATGCCATCCGGCACCGATGCCTGCCAGCAGGGCAGACACACAAGAGCCGACATCACCCACCAGAGGCGCCGCGATGGGCACATTGCTGTCGGCCTCGATGGGTGAAATATCGATCTGAATGTATTGCTGGCCACCCCAGGTCTTGGAGGTCTTGCCACCCCAGGTCTTGCCTTTGCCGTGTGACAACAGCCAGTTCAGACGCGCACCGATGAGCACGACCACATCGGCCTCGGGCAACACATAAGAGCGAGCGGCAGCGGCCGATTGCTCATGGTTGTCGGGCAAGATCCCCTTGGCCATGGACATCGGCAAGTAAGGAATGCCGGTTTTTTCAACCAGCAGACGGATTTCGTTTTCGGCACGGGCATAGGCCGCGCCCTTGCCCAGCAGAATCAAGGGCTTTTTGGCCCCCTTGAGCAATTCCAGCGCGCGGCTCACTGCCTCGGGGGCAGGAATCTGGCGCGGCGCGGGGTCCACCACCTGGATCAGAGACTTGCGGCCCTCCTCCAGCGGCATGCTCTGCGTGAACAATTTGGCGGGCAAGTCAAGGTAGACACCACCTGGCCGCCCAGACAAGGCCGAGCGGATGGCACGCGCGATCCCCACGCCGATGTCTTCGGCCTCCAGCACCCGGTAAGCGGCCTTGCACAGCGGCTTGGCGATGGCCAGCTGGTCCATCTCCTCGTAATCACCTTGTTGCAAATCGACAATCTCGCGCTCTGAAGAGCCCGAGATCAGGATCATCGGGAAACAATTGGTGGTGGCGTTGGCCAGTGCGGTGAGGCCGTTCAAAAAACCGGGCGCCGATACGGTCAGGCAAACCCCGGGCTTTTGCGTCAGGAAACCGGCGATGGCGGCTGCATTTCCCGCGTGTTGCTCGTGACGAAACGAGATCACGCGGATGCCTGCGGCCTGGGCCTTGCGGGTCAAGTCGGTGATGGGTATGCCAGGCAAAGCGTAAATGGTCTGTATGCCATTGAGACGCAGTCCTTCGATCAACAGGTGGAAACTGTCGATTTCAGCGGCTTGATGGGATTCGCTCATGCCAAAAACTCCTAAGGGGTGCTTGAGTGCTCATCACCCGGGTTGAATTAAACTCAGCAATGGTAGGAGCCGAGTCTTGCTTTCGCCATTGATCAAGGTCAACTTTTTAAAAATCCACTTTCGCGCCCTGGGCAGATGAGCCAACCCCCTTCCATTCCTGCGGGAATTACCACGCCCTCCGGGCCGCTGGCCCGACGCCCCGAGGGCAAGGGGGGGCGCGGTCGCGCGGGCGTCAAATCGATCGCCTTGGGCCAACACCCCGAAAGAAACATCGTTCGGTTGCAAGTGCGACAAACCCCTTTGTTGAGCGGGTTGGACCCTGAATCCTTGCTGGAGCTGGAAAACCTTTTGACGGTGGTCGATGCGCCCAAAGGGGAGCATCTGTTGCACCAAGGCGTGCGCGAGATGGAGCATTACTTCATCGTGGACGGTTTGCTCAAGCGGGTGGTGAGCAACCTGGAGGCCAAGGAAATGATCTTGCGCTTTGCCAACGAACGCGAAATGGAGACCAGTTACGCCGCTTGGTGCCTGGGCACGCCCACCCCATACAGCATTGTGTCGGTGACCAAGTGCCGCGTGGCCAAACTACCGATGCCTCAATGGGTCGATTTTCTCCAGCGCCGCCCGGCGGTGCGTGAGTCGTTTGAGCGTTATGTGATGAACCTGATGAGCGAAATCATGGCCCACACCATCACCTTGCACCTGCTCGACGCCCCGGGGCGGGTCCATCGTTTCAAGCGCAAGCACCCGGACATGTTCAACCGCATCCCTCAAAAGGAACTGGCGGCTTATCTCAACCTTTCGGCCGAGACCCTGAGCAGACTCAAACAACGTGGCAAAATATAATACTTTGGAATCATCGCCTCGATCTCATGGGTCGAGCGCGCCATGAACCCTTTCGGGAATGAAGACATGCGAACAGAACTGCGGGCTTTGATTCGGTGGGGCTGTGCCTTGGCCCTTGGCTTGGTGGCCGCTTGTGGCCCCCAAAACGAAGGCAAACCCGGCGCGGGACCGGGCGGCCCGCCGGGGGCAGGCAATGCCCCTCCCCCCCCTGAAGTCTTTGTGATCAAGGTTCAGGAAGAAGCCCTGGACCTCTCCAGCGAGTTGTCGGGCCGATTGCAGGCCGTGCGCACCGCCCTCGTTCGGGCCCGGGTCGAGGGTGTGGTTCAGCATGTCCGCTTCACCGAGGGCAGTGAGGTGCGCGCCGGTGCCCCGCTGTTTGAAATCGACCCCAGAACCTACCGGGCCACCCTGGAGGGCGCACGCGCCGACGCCGAGGCCGCACAGCAGAACTGGATGCGAAATCAGGCGCTGTTGCAAGCCAAGGCCATCAGCCAGCAGGAATTTGATGCCTCCTTGGCCAGGTACAAGCAGGCGCAAGCCCTTTTGAGCAAGGCAGAACTCGATTTGGAAAATGCCTTGGTCCAAGCCCCCATCTCCGGCCGCATCGGTCGCAGCCTGGTCACCGAAGGGGCATTGGTCGGGCGCGGCGAAAGCACCCCGCTGGCCAGCATCGACCAGCTTGACCCGATCTGGGTCAACTTCAGCCAAAGCGAATCGGAATGGCAGGCTTTGCGCCGCACCATGAAGCCCGATCAGATCAAGGCGCAATCCGATTGGCGGGTCACGCTCATGCAGTCAGATGGCCGCCCTTACCCACTGGCCGGGCAGCTGAAATTGGTCGAGCGCACGGTCGACCCCAACACGGGCACCGTATTTTTGCGCGCCGAGTTTCCCAACCCCAAGGGCGAATTGATGCCAGGCAGTTTTGTGCGCATCAGAATTTCTCAGGCCAAACTCTCAGGTGCCCTGTCGGTGCCCCAGAGGGCGGTTCTCATGAACCCGCAAGGCCCCTATGTCTGGGTGGTGGGCGAAGGCGATAAAGTGGCCCAGGTGCCCATCCAAACGGGTGCCATGAGCCATGACCGCTGGATCGTCCAGTCTGGTTTGCAGGCCGGCATGCGGGTGGTGGTCGATGGCTTGCAAAAAATCCGCCCCGGCAGCGTGGTGCGACCCGTTGAAGCCCCGGCGGCGAAATAAATATGTTGGCCAAATTCTTCATTGACCGCCCGATCTTTGCCTGGGTGATCGCCATTTTCATCGTCTTGGCCGGTACCCTGGCCCTGCGCAAGATGCCGGTGGCACAGTACCCACAGGTTGCGCAGCCTTCCATCGCGTTCAACATCACATACCCCGGCGCATCGGCTGAGGTGATCGAACAAACCGTCACCTCGCTGATCGAGCAGGAGATGAACGGCATCGAGCGCCTGATCTACATGGAGGCGTCCTCCGAACTCGGCACCGGCACGCTCACCCTCACCTTTGAAGCCGGCACCAATATAGACATCGCCTCGGTGGAGGCCCAGAACCGGTTCAAGCGCATCGAAGCACGGCTACCGGACGATGTGCGCCGTCTGGGCGTTCCGGTCACCAAACCCCAACGCAATTACCTGATGTTCGTGGTGCTCACGTCCAAAGACGACAGCATGAACTCGGTCGCTTTGGGCAGTTTTGCCGCCACCACGGTGCTTGACCAATTGCGGCGGGTGCCTGGGGTGGGCGAAGCCAACCTGTTTGGCACCGAATATTCGATGCGCATTTGGCTAGACCCCTACAAGCTGCAGTCATTTGGCCTCGCCCCCAGCGACGTCACGGCAGCGGTAAGGGCCCAGAACATCCAATTGGCCACCGGCGAGATGGGTCAAAACCCTGCCCCGCCAGGACAGCAGCTCAACGCCGTGGTGGTGCTGCGCTCAAGACTGACCAGGGCCGAAGAGTTTGAGCGCATCCTGGTCAAAACCCAGCCTGACGGCGCGGCGGTCTACCTCAAGGATGTGGCCCGCGTTGAGCTGGGTGCCCAAGACTACAACATCACCGCCCGCATCGACACCAAACCCTCGGCGGCCATAGGCGTGCGCGTCTCTCCCACCGGCAATGCCCTGGATGTCGCGCGTGCCGTGCGCCAGCGCATGAGTGAGCTCGAAACCTATTTCCCGCAAGGTGTGGCCTGGGATGTGCCCTACGACACCTCACCGTTCGTGGAAATCTCCATCACCGAAGTGGTGTACACCCTTTTTGAAGCCATGGGCCTGGTGTTCCTGGTGATGTGGCTGTTTTTGGGCAATTTGCGCGCCACCCTCATCCCGGCAGTGGTGGTGCCCGTGGCCTTGCTGGGGGCCTTCAGCGGGCTGTACTTGCTGGGCTACTCGGTGAACGTGCTGACCCTGTTTGCCATGGTGCTGGCCATCGGCATCGTGGTCGATGACGCCATTGTCGTGGTGGAGAACGTCGAACGCATCATGGGCGAGGAAGGCTTGCCGCCTCGCGAAGCCACGCGCAAAGCCATGGGCCAAATCATGTCGGCCATCATCGGCATCACCTTGGTGTTGTGCGCAGTGTTTGTGCCCATGACCTTTTTCGGCGGCTCAGTGGGCGCCATTTATCGCCAATTCTCGGTCACGCTGGTGCTCACCATGTTGTTGTCGGCCCTCATGGCCTTCACTCTCACACCGGCCATGTGCGCCAGCGTGCTCAAACCCATTGCACGCGGGCATGCGGCAGCAGAAGGCGGCATTCTGGGCGGGTTCAATCGCTTCTTTACCCGCGCCAGTGCCAGCTACGTGGGCGGGGTGCGACGCATCGTGACCCGCCCCTGGCGCTGGATGGTCATCTACGCCGTCATTTGCGCAACCACCGCTTGGCTGTTTCCCCGTTTGCCCGGCAGTTTTCTGCCCGACGAAGACCAGGGTTACTTCATCAGCATCGTGCAATTGCCACCTGGTGCCTCCACCGAACGCACCCGCGAGGTTTTGTCGCAAGCCGAAAACTATTTTTTGAAGCAACCCGAGGTTGAGCATGTCATCGGCGTCTTGGGTTTTTCTTTCTTCGGTCGAGGACAAAACGCGGCCTTGGCCTTTGTGAAATTGAAAGATTGGGAGCAGCGCAAAAACCCCTCCAGCTCCGTGCAATCGGTCATTCAGCGCGCCAATATGTTCCTGTTTTCGCTCAAGTCGGCATTTGCCCTGGCGGTCAATGTGCCCCCCATCCCTGAATTGGGTGCAGTGGGCGGTTTTGACTTCCGCCTGCAAGATCGCGCCTCACTGGGGCGCGACGCATTGCTCGATGCGCGCAATATGTTGCTGGGAATGGCGTCCAAACACCCCGATCTGGCCGGGGTGCGCCCCGAAGGCCAGGAGCCCTCACCCCAACTGCTGTTGGACATTGACCGCGCCAAAGCGCGGGCCCTATCGATAGACTTGGCCAGCCTGAACGACACCTTGCAAGCCACCTTGGGCGTGGCCTACCTGAACGATTTTGTGCGTGCGGGACGCATTCTGCGGGTGCAAATGCAGGCCGACCCCGAATGGCGACGCAGCCCGGAGACGATACTCAAACTGCCTGTGCGCAACACCCGTGGTGAATCGGTGGTTCTGGGAGAGTTCGCCACGGCGCGCTGGGCGGTGTCTTTGCCCAAGCTTGACCGCTACAACGGCCTGCCTTCGGTGAAGATTTCGGGCTCACCCGCCCCGGGCAAGAGCTCGGGCGATGCGATGGATGCCATGGAAAAGCTCGCCAAACAACTGCCCCCGGGCCTGGGGTTTGAATGGTCGGGCACCTCACTGGAAGAGCGTTTGTCGGGCAATCAGGCCCCTGCCCTGTTTGCCATCTCGATTCTGGTGGTGTTCCTGGCCTTGGCGGCTTTGTACGAAAGCTGGGCCATCCCCTTTGCCGTCATGCTGGTTGTGCCGTTGGGGGTGTTGGGGGCCGTGTTGGCGGTCATGTGGCGCGGCTTGCCCGATGACGTGTTTTTCAAGGTCGGCCTGATTGCCATCATCGGCCTTTCGGCGAAAAACGCCATCCTGATCATCGAATTCGCCCGCACGCTGAACGAAGCCGGACGCAATGCCATCGATGCTGTTTTGGAAGCCTGCCGTTTGCGTTTCCGGCCCATTCTGATGACTTCCATCGCTTTCATCCTGGGGGTATTGCCCTTGGCCCTCTCCAGCGGGGCCGGGGCCAAAGGCCGTCAAGCCCTGGGCACCGGCGTGATCGGTGGCATGCTGGGTGCCACCTTGCTGGCGGTATTCCTGGTGCCGGTCTTCTTTGTGGTGGTGCGCAAGCTCTTTCCTGCCCGCCACCAGAAGGCCCCGGATGTCGCCGCCGAAGCCCCGCCTGCCGACGACGCCGAGCCAGAGCCCAACCCCGACACCCAGGGAGGGCCCCATGTTTAAAGATGTCCTGACAAACCGGATGTGTCGTTGCACTTTGATCGGCTTCGGGCTGGCTTGGCTGGCTTCCTGCAGCGGCCCCGGCCCCTTGTATCAGCGCCCCGATGCCGGCTTGCCCGCGACTTGGGGCAAGCAAGCCCCCTCGGCGCAGTTCAGTCCCCCGGCCGCCTTGCCGTGGCAATCTCTGTACGTCGATGCACGGCTGCAAACCCTGATCCGTACCGCTCTGGATCGCAACCACGACATTCGATTGGCGTTGACCCGCATCGAAGAGGCCCGGGCATTGTGGGGGGTGCAGCGCGCCGACCAACTGCCCAATGTCAGCCTTGGGGCCAGCCACACCGGTGCGCGCACCCCGCCCCTGGTGCAGGGCAATCCGGCTGCCGTGAATGTCCGACGCTATGACCTGGGCCTCAATCTGTTGTCTTTCGAGCTCGATGTCTGGGGACGGGTGGCGAGCCTGAATGATGCGGCCAGACTGAACTTCCAGGCCACAGAGGACGACCGGCGCACTCTGCGCATCAGCTTGGTCAATGATGTGGTCAACGCTTATTTCGCCTGGTTGGAAGCCCAGCAGCGCGAGGGCTTGATGCAACAGGCCGAACAAAACCGCGACCAGATACGCCGATTGACCCAGCAGCGCAGCGAAGCCGGTGCAGCCAGCCAGCTGGAAGTCACCTTGGCCCAAAGCGCCTGGCTCAATGCGCGCGCAGAAGTCCAGGCCATGCAGCGTCAGACCGAACAGGCCCGACTGGCCCTGACCCTGTTATTGGGCGGAACTTGGCCTGCTTCGGTGCCCGAAGGCTTGCCCTTGCCTTTGCAAAACACCCCTCTCGTGTGGGGGGCCGACTTGCCCTCGGAGGTTCTGCTGCAACGCCCCGATGTGCGCGCCGCCGAGCAGCGCCTGATGGCGGCCCACGCCAACATCCATGCCGCGCGCGCTGCATTTCTGCCTCGGCTGCAATTGACCGGCCTTTTGGGCACCGCCAGCCCGGCACTGAACAACCTGATGGGGGGCGGCTCGCAGGCCTGGAATTTCGTGCCCAGCATGCAACTTCCCATTTTCGATGCAGGCCGCAATGAAGCCGGACTCGATTTGGCCATGGCCCGCAAAAACCAGGCCGTCGTCATTTACGAAAAAACCCTGCAGCAAGCCTTCCGCGAAGTCGCCGACGCCCTGGTGGCCCGCGACACTTTGCAAGCCCAATGGCTGGCTCAAAACGAAGGCCTTGAGGTATGGCGTGAACGCGAGCGTCTGCTTGGGCTGAGGCATCGCCATGGTGCGGCCGGCTTGGCCGAGTGGCTGGATGCACAACGCGATGTGGTTCAGGCCGAACAGGTGCTGGCCCAAATCCAGCGTCAGAAACTCACGGCCAACGCCCAATTGTTCAAGGCACTGGGCGGCGGCGACCTCTGATCAATCGAGCAACGCTTGCACTTGAGCGGCGCTTGGCAAGGGGGCGATCGCCCCATAACCTTGCACCGACAAAGAGGCCGCCACATTCGCCCAACGGGCGGCCTGCAACAGCGTATCGCCTTTGACCAAGCGCGCCAGCAAATTGCCGCAAAAGCAATCCCCTGCCCCGGTGGCGTCAACGGAAGAAACCTCTCGACCGGGCACCCGGGTCATTTGCCCGGGGGCTGAGATGACGGCACCCTGCGCTCCGTTTTTCAAGACCACCTGGACGGCGCCATGCGCATGACACCAGGCCAGATTCGCCTCCACACCGGTTTGGCCACTGAGGAGCACCAAATCATCCAGGCTGGGCAACAACAGATCACAGCAGGCCATCGCCTCGGTCAACACCCGGCGAGCCCGCTCGACATCCCACAAAGAGAGGCGCAGATTCGTATCGAGCGCCACCCGGGTGCCGCACTGCCGGGCCCAGCGCATGGCCGCCAATACCGTGTCGCAAGCGCTGTCTGAAATCGCCAGGGAAATACCCGATACATGCAGCCAGTGGCTGTCGGCAATCAGGGCCGACCATGAGTGCTGCAAATCTTCGGGCCCCATCTGGCTGGCGGCTGAGCCGGCGCGCGCATAACTGAAATGATGGCCCCGCTCATCGTGGTGAACAAAATAAATGCCGCTGCGCTGACCCGGCATGCGCCGCAGACCCCGGGTGTCCACCCCTTCAGCGCCCCATAACTGCAACAAGGCATCGGCCCAACGGTCGTCGCCCAAGCGGCTCAGATAGGCCGTGCGGGCACCGGCGCGGGCGGCAGCGATGATGGCATTGCTGGTGTCACCGCCAAAGCCTTGCAAATACAAGGGGGGCTGTGCCTGCA
>JBEBAJ010000010.1:0-19849 GCA_041158965.1 Pseudomonadota bacterium
CACCGTGGTGCTGGCTTTGCCCGGAGAAACCGCGCCTCTGCCCTACCCGACCCTGACCCAGGATTTCCAACACGAAATCGAGCTGGTGGTGGCCATAGGTAAAGGGGGTAAACACATCAAAGCCGCCGATGCGCACCCACACATTTTTGGCTATGCCGTGGGCCTGGACATGACCCGCCGCGACCTGCAAGGCGAGATGAAGAAACAGGGTCGACCCTGGTGCATCGGCAAAGCTTTTGATCACAGCTCCCCCATAGGCCCCATCATCCCTGCGGCCCAGGCCGGGGATGTCGAAAAGGCTGAAATCTGGCTGCAAGTCAATGGCCAAGACCGCCAACGCAGCGATGTCAGCAAGTTGATCTGGAACATTGCTGAAACGATCGAACACATCAGCAATGCCTGGGAACTGCAAGCCGGCGATCTGATTTACAGCGGCACACCCGAGGGGGTCAAAGCCGTGGTTCGGGGCGATGTGCTGGTGGGTGGCGTGGCCGGGGTGGGCGAGATACGCCTGCAGGTGGTCTGATTCAACAGGCAGGGGCTCGCCCGATGGACTTGCTTGGCAAACTCGCCCGTTTGAGCGCCATTTTGGCGGGCCTGTTGATGACCTTCATCACCTTGCTCACCTGCGGCAGCATCATCGGTCGCGAGACCATCGGGCAGACCATCGCGGGCGACTTTGAGCTCTCTGGCGTCGCCACCGGAGCCGCCATCGCCTTGTTCATGCCCTGGTGTCAATTCACGCGTGGGCACATCATTGTGGACTTCTTCACCGCCAAAGCGGAGCCGCAAACCCAGGCCAAACTTGACCGGCTTGGCGCATGGGCCATGGCGGCCACCTTCGCCTTGTTGGCGTGGCGCACCTGGCTGGGTGGCTGGAACGCCTATATGACCCAATCGAGCACCATGATGATGGGTTTGCCCGAGTGGTATGTCTACGCGGCCATGTGGCCTGCCTTTGTCCTGACCGCCCTCATTGCCTTGGCCCAAGCGGTTCAAGGGACGGCATCTGAGGCATCCGCATGAGCCCTCTGGCTCTTACATTGTCCATTTTCGGCATCATGCTGGTGCTGATGGCCATACGGGTTCCGATTGCCATCTCGATGTTTGCTGCCGGAGGCATAGGCTATGTCATGCAAACCGGCTGGTTGCCCTTTGCCAACTTTCTCAACACGGCGGCATATGCCCGATTTGCCAGCTACGACCTGTCGGTCATCCCTTTGTTCATCCTGATGGGCAACTTTGCCACCCAGGGTGGCATCAGCAAGGCCCTGTTTGACTTTGCGGCTGGTGTGATGAGCCGCTTCAAGGGGGGCTTGGCCATGGCGGCGGTACTGGCCTGCGCGGCGTTTGGGGCGATTTGTGGCTCTTCGGTGGCCACGGCAGCCACCATCACCCGGGTGGCCCTGCCGGAACTGCAACGCCATGGTTATTCGGGACGTTTGTCCACGGGCACTCTGGCCGCGTCGGGCACCTTGGGCATTCTGATTCCCCCTTCCGTCCCCCTGGTGATTTACGCTATTTTGACCGAGCAAAACATCGCCAAACTGTTTGCGGCCGCCATGGTGCCCGGCATCATTGCCATGTTTGGCTATATGGTGGCCATTGCCATCTATGTCCGACTGGTGCCGGGTCAGGCCCCGGAAGCGGACCCGGAACCGGCCCGGTTGACCCTCTCGGCGGTGCTGGGCGTGGCCCCCATGTTGGCCATTTTCCTGATTGTTTTCGGCGGCATCTATGGTGGCTTCTTCACACCGACTGAAGGCGCGGGGGTGGGTGCGGCATCCACCTTCATCGCGGCTTTGATCAAGCGCGAAATCGACTGGTCCAAATTCAAGCAGTGTTTTTATGCCACCGCCGAGAGCTCGGCCATGATTTTTCTGATTTTCATTGGCGCTGACATGATGAACTCGGCCCTGGCCCTCACCCAGGTGCCCAATCAGTTGGCTGGTGTCGTGGCCGGTTGGGGCTTGTCGCCCTTCATGGTGGTGGTTGCCATCTTGCTGTTTTATGTCGTGCTGGGCGCTTTCATGGACGAGCTGTCGATGATTTTGTTGACCATCCCGATTTTTTTCCCCATGATCATGGGTCTGGACTTCGGCTTGCCCAAAGAGTCGGTGGCCATCTGGTTTGGCATCATGGTGCTGATGGTCGTTGAGTTCGGCCTGCTCGCGCCACCCGTGGGCCTCAATGTGTATGTGGTCAATGGCATGGCCAAGGATGTGCCCATCGCAGAGAGTTATCGCGGCGTCATGCCCTTTCTGGTCAGCGACACCCTGCGCACGGTTTTGTTGTTATTCTTCCCCGGCATCAGCCTGTGGGCCATTCAGTTCTTGACCTGATTTTGACAAGGAGATCCTCATGTTTCAAAGACGCACCCTGCTCAAAACTGGCGCCGCCGTGGCTTTGGGCGCACCCGGCCTGTCGGGCTTGGCCCAGCAAAGTGTGACCCTCAAATTTCACACCTTCATGGCACCGCAGTCGGCGGTCTATCTCAGCATGCACAAGGCATGGATGGAAAAGGTTGAAAAGGATTCGGGGGGGCGCATCAAATTTGAAGGCTACCCCGCCATGCAACTCGGTGGCACACCGGCGCAACTCTACGATCAGGCCAAAGACGGCGTGGTTGATGTGGTCTGGACCTTGCCTGGCAACACCGCCGGGCGTTTCCCGCGCACTGAAGTGTTCGAACTGCCTTTCATGATGAATAACGCAGAGGCCACTTCAAAAGCACTTTGGGAGTACATCCATACCGAGGGCGCTGACGAATACAAGGACACCCAGGTACTGGCCTTGCATGTGCACGGCCCCGGGATGTTCCATACCACCGACCGCCAGATCCGCGGCGCCGCCGACCTCAAGGGCTTGAAGATGCGCGCCCCGACACGCCAGGTCACCAAACTGCTGGCTGCCTTGGGGGCCACCCCGGTGGGCATGCCCCTGCCGGCCATCACCGATGCCTTGTCCAAAGGCACCATCAACGGTTGCGTCATCCCCTGGGAGGTCGTGCCGGCTGTGAAAGTGCACGAACTGGTGAAATTCCACACCGAATTCCCGCCCAACAGCACCGCCCTCTACACGACCACTTTTGTCATGGCGATGAACAAGGCCCGATACAACAGCCTGTCCCCGGAACTGAAAAAAGTGATTGATGCCAACTCGGGGATCAACACCTCGGCCTGGCTGGGCAAAGTGCAGCAGGGCAATGACGTGCCGGGCCGCAAGGCTGCTGTAGATCGTGGCAACAACATCACCACCATGGGCACCCTGGAGGTGGGCGACTTCATCAAGCGATCCAGTCAAGTGGACGACGAGTGGGTGGCCGATATGAACAAGCGTGGCTTGCCTGGCGACAAGCTGCTGGCTGCGGCCAAAGAACTGATCATCAAGCACGGCAGGTCCTGAACCTGAGGCTGCTGCGTCTTGCAGAGGGTGGGGGCTGTGGGTTTGTTGACCCACCCCCCGCCACTTCCCCCCCGTTGGAGACAGGGTCATGCCTCACGGCCAGCCGCAGACGGCTCGGTTAAACTGAGGGCATGCATTTACACGGCACCATTCGACACTGCAAACAATGCGGCACAGCAGTGGTGATGCGCACGCCCGACGATGGCGACACCCGGGAACGGGCGGTCTGCCCGGCCTGTCACACCGTTCACTACGAGAACCCTCTGAATGTGGTGGGCACCATCCCGGTTTGGGAAGACAAAGTCTTGTTATGCCGTCGCAACATCGAGCCCAGGCGTGGCAAATGGACGCTTCCTGCCGGGTTCATGGAGCTGGGCGAAACCGTGGCCCAAGGTGCGGCCCGCGAGACGCGTGAAGAGGCCGGCGCAGTTTTTGAAATGCAAGACCTGTTCTCGATCATGAATGTGGTGCGCGTCGGGCAAGTTCATTTTTTTTACCGGGCCCAACTCGCGCACACCCGATTTGATCCGGGCCACGAAACCCAGGAAGCCCGCTTATTTTCCGAGGAGGAAATTCCTTGGGACGAGATCGCATTTAGAACCGTGCGCGAAACCTTGCGTTGCTTTTTCCAGGACCGTGCGCAGGGTCGCTACGGATTGCATCAAATCGACATCGCCTGACGCAGTGCTTGCGCACACAGGCTGACCGCCGTGTTGGCCTCTTGAATGACCTTGCCCATGGTGATGAAGCCGTGGATCTGTCTCTCGAAACAAATGTATTGGCAGGGCACACCCGCTTGCGAGAGGGCATCGGCGTATTTCAGTCCTTCGTCACGCAAAGGGTCAAACCCCGCCGTCAGCACCAATGCAGGGGGCAAACCCTCGTGGGACTCGGCCAGCAAAGGCGAAGCCCGCCAATCTTCGGCGTCAGAAGGTTTGGCAAGGTAATGGCCTGCAAACCATTCGATGGCAGGCCGGGTCAGCAAATAACCATCGGCAAATTTTTCGTGCGATTCCGTATCTGGTTTCATGTGTGTGGCCGGGTAAATCAGCAACTGGAAGGCGGGTTGTAGAACCGCCCCGCGCAAACCAATGCACACGGCTGCGGCCAGATTGCCCCCGGCGCTGTCGCCGCCGATGGCCACACGCTCAGCGTCGATGCCCAGGGTGTGGGCGTGGTTGCACACCCAAAGAAATGCGGCCATGGCGTCTTGATAAGCGGCCGGGAATGGACTCTCTGGCCCCATCCGGTAGTCGACCGCCACCACCACCATGCCCGCTTGCTGACACAAACTGCGGCACAACACATCGTGGGTTTCGAGGTCGCCGATGGTCCAGCCACCACCGTGCAGATAAACCAGGGCCGGCACAGGGCCCTCGCGCTGCACATTGGGCTGGTATTCGCGAACTGTGAAGCGAGAGGTGGAGGACATCACCAGATGATCCTTGACTTGCCCTACCGGCGGGGGGTCGGGTTGGGTGTAGGTGCCCCTTGTGCGGTAAGCCTCGCGCGCTTGTTCGACCGTCATGGTGTAGACGGGCGGCACATTGTTTTCTTGCAACAATTTCAACAAGTTTGCGGCTTGCGGGTCGAGCATTGGGTTCTCCTGGGCCTGATGGAACGGCATGTATGGACGAAAGTTTTGATAAAAAAAATTATACTAATGGATTCATCTTGACTTGCCGCCAGGGATAGGATTGTCATTGCCCGGGGTTGGGCCGCGCATGGGGAACAGCCCCCATGAAATATATCGGTTCAAATGGGGGACATTGCGGCGAACGCCGATAATGTGTCGCTTTTCTCCTTTGGTTTGAACGCATGCTGCCTCTGAGTGGATACCGAGTGATTGACGCCAGTTCGGTCTTGATGGGCCCCTATGCCAGCCAGTGGCTGGGCGACCTGGGTGCCGAAGTCATCAAGATAGAGTCGCCCCAAGGCGACTCGACCCGACAAACGGGGCCCAGCACCGAGACGGGCATGGGGGCGGTCTTTTTGGGCACCAATCGCAACAAGAAAAGCGCGGTCATTGACTTGAAGCAAGCGGGCGGCCAGGCCGCCTTGCAAGCTTTGCTGGCGCAATCCGATGTCTTCATGCACAGCATCCGCCCCCAAAAGCTGGCGGCCATCGGCTTGGACCCCGACACCATGCGCCAGCGCCACCCCAGGCTGATATTTGCCACTTTGCATGGCTTCACCGAGAGTGGCCCTTACGGTGGCAAGCCGGCTTATGACGACATCATCCAAGGCATGTCGGGCATCGCCGATTTGGGCCGCATGCAAACCGGGGCCCCTTCGTATTTCCCGACCGCCACAGCCGATAAAACCAGTGGCCTGATCGCCGCCATCGCCATTTTGGGCGCCCTGATGGCGCGCCAACGCGACGGCCAGGGCCGCCAGGTGGAGGTGCCCATGTTCGAGAGCATGGTGGCCTTCAATCTGGTGGAGCACATGTACGGGCAGCATTTCGAACCGCCCTTGGCTGCGTCAGGCTACCCGCGTGTCACCAACCCCTGGCGGCGCCCTTATCAGAGTGCCGATGGCTTTGTGTGCATGATGCCCTACACCGACGCCCACTGGGAACGATTTTTTATGGCCTGTGACCGGGAAGATTTGGCGCATGACCCCCGCTTCAGCAGCATGGCCGAACGCACCCGACACATCGGGCCTCTGTATGAAGCCCTGGGCCAACTGGTGTCTCAACACAGCACTGCGCATTGGCTGGCGCTGTGCGAACGAATCGACATCCCGGCGGCACCGGTTTGCTCACTGCAAGACCTCCCCCAAGACCCGCACCTGATCGCGACTGGCTTTTTCCAGCACATCGATGACCCGCACATGGGGTCGGTGCAGCTGACGGGCGTGCCCGTGCTCTACGATGGCCAGCGCCCGCCGGTCCATCTGCCACCCCGCCTGGGAGAGCACACCATGGAGGCATTGCGCGCCGCCGGTGTGAGCGAGTCACAAATCGAAGCATGGCTGGCCCAAGGGGCCATCGCCGCATCCCCCCACTGAAGGCTAAGCCATGAACATCCTCACATCACTGCAACCCGCCGCCATTGCGCCCGAAGACGAAGCCCTGCGGTCGGAGGTGCGCGAATTTTTGCGGCACATGAAAGCCCAACGCCCGGCCCACCAAAGGGCACGCTCCTGGTCTGGCTATGACCCCGAGTTCAGCCGAGAACTGGGGCGACGGGGATGGCTGGGCATCACCCTGCCGCGCGAGTTGGGCGGCGGGGGACGAAGCGCTTTTGCCCGCTATGTGCTGGTGGAAGAATTTTTGTGTGCGGGCGCCCCCGTCGGGTCACACTGGATCGCCGACCGGCAAAGCGGTCCGCTGATTCTGAAATACGGTACGCCAGCCCAACAGCAGTTTTATATTCCGCGCATCTGCCGGGGAGAGGCTTTTTTCTGTATTGGCATGAGCGAGCCCAACGCCGGATCCGACTTGGCGGGTGTGCGCACCCGGGCCGAACGCAATGCCCAGGGCTGGCTGCTGAACGGCCAAAAAATTTGGACCACCAACGCCCACCACTGCCACTACATGATCGCTTTGGTGCGAACCTCGGGCACGCCGCAAGACCGCCATCAGGGCTTGTCGCAGCTGATCGTCGATTTGAAACGCCCCGGGGTCACTGTGCGCCCGATCCAGGACATGTCTGGCGATGCCCATTTTTGTGAAGTGTTCTTCGATCAGGTGCAACTTGAGGCCGATGCCCTGATCGGCACTGAAGGCCAAGGCTGGGAGCAAGTGACTGCCGAGCTGGCCTATGAGCGCAGCGGGCCCGAGCGGTTGTACTCGAGCATGGTCTTGTTCGACCAATGGCTCGATTTTGTGCGCCTGCCCGGCCATGCCACTGAAGCGGCCCAGCAACTGGCCGGTCGCATCGTCGCCCAATTGGCGCCTTTGCGTGCCATGACCCTGGCCGTCACGCAAAAACTGACCCAAGGCGAAAGCCCGGTGGTGGAAGCCGCGCTGACCAAAGACATCGGCACCGGCATCGAGCAAGAGATTCCCAACCTCATTGCCGACGAACTCATGTCTCGCCCGCAGGGCAGCGTGCCGCTGGAACTGCTGCACACCCTGGCTTATGTGACCGCAGTTGCCCCCAGCTTTTCGCTGCGTGGTGGCACGCGGGAAATCTTGCGGGGGATGATCGCCCGTGGCCTGGGGCTGCGCTGAAAGGACACCGACCATGGAAAACCTTTTTTCAATCGCCTTGGGTGAACTGCTGAAAGACCGCTGCAGCGCCGCCGAAGTGCGCCACATTGAAGCCACACCCGGCGAGCGGGGCTTGTGGCAAGCACTGGAAGAAAGCGGCTTTGCCAACGCCTTGTTGCCCGAAGAGGCAGAGGGTGCCGCCTTGCCCTTGGCGCAAGCCTTTGAGCTGTGGGAACTGTGCGGGCGATATGCCCTGCCCCTGCCCCTGCCGGAAACCCAATGGGCCCGCGCCCTGCTGCATGCCAGTGGTGTGCAAAGCGTCCCGGCAGGGCCCATCGGCCTTGGTCTGGGATGGCGACCTGACCCTTGCGAGCAGTCACACATCGCCGAGGTCAGTGCGGGTCGCGGTTGTGACCATGTGCTGATCGGTGGCCCTGAAGGGCTGCGCCTCTTGCCAGTGGCCCAAGCCCGAATTCAGCCCCACGGGCTGGCCTTGGACGCCCGCATGGGTTGGCGCGACAGCGACTGGGCCGCCACCCCGCTATGGCCATACCCGACCGACTTGACCCTGGCCCAAGCCCTGTTGGCGGCGGCCCAATTGAGCGGGGCCATGATGGCCGTGTTTGAACAAACCCTGGATTACGCCAACCAGCGGCAACAATTTGGCAAGCCCATCGGCAAGTTTCAGGCCATACAGCACAACCTCAGTCTCCTGGCAGAGGAGGTCTTTGCCGCGCGCATGGCCGTGCAAATGGCCTGCGAAGGCCAGGGGGCCAGACTCTCGACCCAGCGCATCGCCGTGGCCAAGGCCCGCACCAGCCTGGCGGCACAGAAAGTCACCGCCCTGGCCCATGGCCTGCACGGGGCGATCGGCTTTACGCATGAATTCGACCTCCAGCTGCGCACCCGCAGACTGCACGCCTGGCGCCTATGCGCGGGGGCCGAATCGCATTGGCAACAACGCCTGGGCGCTGATTTGCTGGCCAGGCACGACCAGACCCTGGATTTTTTGCGTGAACTGACAGACCACTGAAACGGAGACCCCATGAATCCCATTTTGAAAAAAAACCGACACGGCGCCGTGATGGTCTGGACGCTGGACCAAGCCGAAACCCGCAACGCCCTGACTGGCAACCATGTCGCCGAGGAATTCGTGCAGGCCTGCGATGAAGTCACCCGCGACCTATCGGTACGGGCGGTGGTGCTCACTGGTGCCGGACCGGTGTTCAGCTCAGGGGGCAATGTCAAAGACATGCAAAAGTATGCTGGCAACACCATTGCGACCGAAGTCATCCGCGATGAATACCGCCATGGCATACAGCGCATCCCCAAGGCCCTGTACCCGCTGGATGTGCCCGTGATTGCGGCTGTGAATGGCCCGGCCATCGGTGCCGGTCTGGATTTGACCTGCATGTGTGACATACGCATCGCCTCTGAGACGGCGCTGTTCGCCGAGAGTTTCGTGCGGGTGGGAATCGTGCCAGGCGACGGTGGGGCCTGGCTGCTGCCGCGCGTGGTCGGGATGTCCAAAGCCTGCGAAATGGCCTTCACCGGTGAAGCCCTGACGGCGGCGCAAGCCTTGGCCTGCGGACTCGTCTCGCGGGTCGTCCCGCCGCAGCAACTGATGCCCGAAGCCATGGCCCTGGCGCAAAAAATCGCCGCCAACCCGGGCACCGTGTTGCGCATGACCAAACGCCTGCTGCGCGAAGGCGAGAAATGCAGCCTGGAGTCATTGCTGGAGCTGTCGGCCAGTTATCAGGCCATCGCCCACCACACCGACGACCATCACGAAGCGGTGCGCGCCTTCATCGAGAAGCGCCCGCCGAAGTTTTCATGATTCCCCCAGGGGTATTTTTGCAGGGTTTCCCCGAGAATCCTGAAGGTCATGTTTGTCCGTTAAGATATGCCCATTGATCAATCGATCAAGAATATACGACAGGAGCTTCCTATGAAATTGGGTTATTTCACCATGCCGGTCCACCCGGCCACCCGCAATCCGACCGACACCCTGCGCGAAGACCGTGAGGTGATTATTCTGGCCGATCAGTTGGGGTTCCATGACGCCTTTGTGGGTGAGCACCTCACCGACCTGGTGGAAAACGTCACCAACTCGATGATGTTCCAGGCCACCCTGATCCATTCGACGAAACAAATCAGACTGGGCACAGGCACCACCAACCTCTCGCATGTGCACCCGGTATTGGTCGCCGCACACGCCGCGATGTTCGACCACCTCTCAGAGGGGCGATTCATTCTGGGCGTCAGCCCGGGTGCCCTGCCCTCAGACGCCGAAGCGCTGGGCATTTTCCACGAGGACCGCAACAAGATGTTTGCCGAGTCCATCGAGGTCATCCTGAAGCTGTGGGAGTCTGACCCGCCCTACCACATTGACCTGCCGGACAACCGCTTCAAGGTCTCGACCCTGCAAACCATCGATGACATCACCCACACGGGCAAAATGTACAAGCCTTACCAGCGCCCCCGGCCCGAGATCGTGGGCACAGTGGTGGCCCCCTTCTCGAAGGGGGTGATCGCCATGGGCGAAAAAGACCTGCACCCGATTTCGGCCAACTTCCTGTTTGACCAGTGGCTGCCCTCGCACTGGGAAAACTATGCCAAAGGCAAGGCCAATGTGGGTCTGGTGGCCGACCGGGCCGATTGGCGCGTGGCCCGAACCATCATGGTTCACGACGACGACAAGGTGGCCAAAGAGTACGGCAAGTCTTCAGCGCAAAGCCCCTATCGCTTCTATTACCGCAACCTCGGCCACAAGCTGCACAAGGGCAAGCGGGATGCGGTGTTCACCAAAACCGGCGTCACGCCCGAGCAACCGGTGCCATTGGAAGACATCATGGACGAGTTGGTGATTTGCGGCAGCGTCAACAACGTGGTCGACCAGATCCTGGCCCTGCACGAAAAACTGGGGGGCTTCGGTGAACTGGTGTATGCCGGCCTCGATTGGACTGATCCTGCACTGGCACGACGCTCGATGGTGCTGATGGCCGAGCAGGTCATGCCCCGCGTGCGCGAGGCCATCGGTGCCGAGGTGAGCGCATGAGCCGCCGCCATCTGGGTGATCAGGCCCTGGATCGGATGCCCCCGATACCGGAAGACCGTCAAACGCCCGCCCAACGGGCTGCCATGGAAGAAATCACCAACGGGCCGCGCGGCAAAATCGGCGGCCCCTTCATCTCGATGATGCGCAGCCCCGACCTGATGGCCCGACTGCAAAAGGTGGGCGAGTATGTGCGCTACCAGAACACGGTCGGCATGCGCAACTCCGAGTTTGCCGTGCTGGTGGTGGCCCGCCACTGGTCCAACCCGATCGAGTGGCACATCCATCGCCCGATCGCCGAAAAAGAAGGGGTCGATCCGCGCACCTGTGACGCCATCGCCGAAGGCCGTCGCCCCACCACCATGAGCGATGACGAAGCCATCATTTTTGATGCGCTCGAAGAGTTGCGTGCCAACCGCTGCCTGTGCGACGACACCTATGGTCGCGTGGTCAAACGCTGGGGCGAGCAAGGCGTGGTGGACATGGTGGCCCACTACGGTTATTACAGCACCTTGGCGATGCTGATGAACGTGGCCCGAACCCCTCTGCCCGAAGGGTCCGAGCCCGGGTTCAAGAGCCTGCCGGGTTGATGGCGGCCCAGACCTTGGCGGGCGTGAAGGGCATGTCCATGCCTGTCACCCCATAGGGTCTCAGGGCATCCATCATGGCGTTGGAGAGCGCCGGCAAAGAGCCGGTGCATCCCGACTCGCCCACACCCTTGGAACCCAGCGCATTCAAGCCCGTGACCACTTCGACGGTTTCGTTGCGGATAACGGGCATATGGCCCAGTCGGGGTATGGCGTAATCCATCAGCGAACCGGTCAGCAACTGGCCCTGTTCGTCATAAACCACCTGCTCGCAAAAAGCCTGCCCCCAGCCTTGCACCACACCACCGTGCACTTGTCCACGGACGAGATCGGGGGAAATGACTTTGCCCAGGTCGTCAATGGCCCAGTACTGCACCACCTCGGTCACACCGGTCGCCGGATCTATTTCAATTTCGGCCACATGGCAACCATTGGGAAAAGTGGAACCCGAGGCGGCCTCGCCCATGGCTTGCAGGCGTGCCAGCTGCACGGGGTTGAGGGAGGCCAGCCACTGCGGCCAGTCTTCGACCGTGGCACCCAGCCCCATCTCGGCGCGTAAGGCCTGCACCTGCTCTTTGAGGCGTTGGGCCAGACTGAGAATGGCGCTGCCCGCCCCGTACAAAGTGCGTGAGCCACCTGTGCCATTACCCACCAGTTTTTTGCTCTCCAAGGTGCCGGCGCGATAGCGCACCCAGCGCGCGGGCAAGCCCAGCTCGCGCTCGATGATCTGGGAGAAGGAGGTCTCGTGCCCCTGACCAGAGGCGCCCGTGACACCAATCACATCGAGCCAGCCATCTGCACCCAGTTGCCCCTGCACCTGGTCTTTGGGGGCATTGCCTGCCCCCGAAGCCTCAAGGTATGAAGCCAAACCGATGCCGCGCAATTTGCCACGCGCCTGGGCTTGCGCCTTGCGTTGCGCAAAACCCGCATAGTCTGACACTTCGAGGGCCCGGGTCAGCACACGGTCGAACTCGCAACGGTCGTACACGGTGCCATTGGCTGTTTTGTACGGAAAGGCTTCGGGAGGAATGAAGTTGAGCCGACGCAGGGCAATGGGGTCAAAGCCGTGCTCGTGCGCCGCATGATCGACCAGGCGTTCAATGGCGAAGGCGATGTCGGGCCGACCGGCACCCCGATAAGCCGAGACCGGCGTGGTGTTGGTGTAGACCAAGTCAGAGCGCATATAGAGCGCGGGCACCTGATACACACCGCCCATGGTGACCGAGAGGTTGCGGGTGCCAATGAAGCTGCTCATGTATGCGTTGTAGGCCCCCAAATCGACTTGGTCGTGATAGCGCAGGGCCAGAATCTTGCCTTTGGCGTCGAGGGCGATAGACCCGTTCAGGGTCAGGGCGCGGCCATGCCAGTCACTGAGGAATACCTCTGAGCGGGTGGCCACCCAGCGCAGGGGACGGTTGAGTTGGCGCGCCGCCATGACCATGACCGCGTGTTCGCTGAAAGGGCCGATACGCACGCCAAAGGAGCCCCCGACATCCTGGGTGTCGACTTGCAGGTGCTCGATGGCGATGCCTGTCAGGGCAGAGAGGTGCCCGAGCAAGCCCAAAACCCCCTGATTGGGGCTGTGCACGCGGGTCACGCCGGTGTTCGCATCGTGTTTGACCACCACGGCACGCGGCTCAAGCGGCACCCCCATCAGGCGCTGGCTGTGGATGCGCAAGTGGCTGACATGGGCGGCCTGGGCAAAGGCGGCATCAACCGCTTGGGCATCGCCCGCCTCAAAATGCACAGAGACATTGCCAGGGGCGTTCTCGTGCAACTGCGGGGCCCCGCCGGCCAAGGCGGCGTCGACACTGGCCACGGCTGGCAAGGGGTCGATGTCCACCTCGGCCAAAGCAGCCGCGTCTTCGGCGGCCAAAGCCGTGTCGGCCACGACCATGGCGATGGGCTGCCCCACAAACAAAACCCGGTCTTGTGCCAGCACCGGCATGCGATGGACCTGCTGGGCCGCCCCGCCCATGCCCTGGGCGGTGAAGGCGTTGGGAATCGCCTGCAAGCCCCAGGCCTGGACATCGGTCGCCGTATAGACCGCAACCACTCCGGGGGCCCGGCGCACTGCCTCGAGGTCGAGCCGGCTGATGCGGCCATGCGGCACCATCGAGCGAATGACGTGCAAATGCAGCTCGCCCTCGTAATGGACATCGGCGGTGAAACGCCCCTGCCCGGTGATCAGGCGCAGGTCTTCTTTGCGGGCGGCCCGGACCCCTTGCAGGGCCATGGCTTCAAGCGGTGCGTTCATGCTTGCTCCTTGGCGGCTTGACGGACAGCCGCTGCAATGTGGACATAGCCGGTGCAACGGCAGAGGTTGCCAGACAGGCCTTCGGCAATGTCGGCGTCGCTGGGCTGGGGGCAGCGCCGCAACAAGCCCACTGTGGCCATGATCATGCCCGGTGTGCAAAAGCCGCATTGCAGGGCGTGGCACTCGGTGAAGGCAGCCTGCACCGGATGCAGTTGATCCCCGTTCGAGAGCCCTTCGATGGTGGTGACTTCGCTGCCATCGGCCTGCGCCGCCAGCACCGAACAAGACTTCACCGACTGGCCATCGAGCAAGACCGTGCAGCAACCGCACTGGCTGGTGTCGCAGCCGATGTGAGTGCCGGTGAGACGCAGTTGGTCGCGCAAGACGTCGGCGAGCAGCGCGCGCGGTTCGATCTGCACGCGATGGCTCTGGCCGTTGACTTTGAGTTGAATGTCCATGGGGTGGCTTCCTTGTGTGGGGTTCAGGCAGGTTGGGGCAAGGCCCGACGCAGCATCAGGCCAGTTCGGCCAGTGCCTGTTGCAGCATCAAGCCAGCGAGGTGGGCGCGGTAACGCGCCGGGGCATGAATGTCGTCGAGCAAACCCTCGTGTTTCAAGGGCCCGGCCTGACGGCCTTGGGCCCAGGCCTGCTCGGCCTCGGCCCAACGAAACACGCCGTCGGTGGCACCGGTGACGGCCACGCGGCGCTGGCCGTCGGCGAATTCGGCCACGAACACACCCGCCATGGCATAGCCCGAAGCGGGGTGGCGAAATTTGGCATAAGCGGCGCGCTTGGGCACGGCAAAACGCACCGCAACCACCAGTTCACCCTCTTGCAACGCCGTGCTGAACATGCCCTGGAAAAAATCGGCGGCAGCGATCTCGCGCTGATCGGTGAGCACCACCGCGTCGAGTGCCAACAAAGCCGCCGGGTAGTCGGCAGCGGGGTCGTTGTTGGCGACCGAGCCCCCCAAGGTGCCACGGGCGCGCACCTGCGGGTCGCCGATGAGGCCGGCCAATTGGGCCAAAGCAGGGATGGCCTGGCGCACCCGGGCGTCGCCAGCCACCTCGGCGTGGCACATGCCTGCCCCGATGCGCAGCGTGCCCTGCCCCGGCTCAATGCCGCGCATCTCATTCAAGCGCGAGACATCGACCAAGTGCGAGACCTGGGCGAGTCGGTGCTTGAGGGATGGCACCAGGGTCATGCCACCGGCCAGAGGCCGCGAGTCGGGGTGTTGCCGCAACCAATCGCCGGCCTGTTTCAAGCCGCTGGCGCGCAAGTATTCAAACGCGTGCATAGGGGGGTCTCGCTAGGGAAAAAAGGGAACCAAACCCAAGTTTAGAGCAGACACCGAGTACTGGCTCGAACTCGGGCATTGGGGGGGCCGGTGGCTGGCCATTTTTGACGCTTTGGCGACAAAACGCTGTGCGCAAGGTGCGCTTAACGCGGCGTCAAGACGCGGCGTTGACCCGGAAAAATATATTTTTTCGGCGTCAACAAAGTGTGCGCGGGTGGCGTTTTCAGAAGTACTCCACACACCGTGGAGCATCTTCAAAGGAAGGAAACCATCATGAAGAAACTTGCCACTGCCCTGATCGCTTCTACCGCCACCGTGCTGGCGCTGGCCACCCCCGCCGCACCCGCGAGCCCCGCTGCGCCTGCCAAGCCAGCCGCCGCTGCGGCTGCACCCGCCACGCCCGCAGCCCCTGCCGTCGCGGCCGCTGCGACGACCCCGGCCACGGCAGCCACCCCGGCCGCCGCACCCGCTGCGGAGAAACACGCCAAAAAAGGCCCTGAAGGCAAGAACCAGCACATCAAGGCGGACGTGGCGGCCAAGACCGACGCAGGTAAAGCCGACAGCGGCAAATCGGTGACGAAGTAAAACACCCGACGGGCCGTCGCCGCGCTCAGGCCCGCGCGACGGCGAGTTCGTTCCAGCAGGTGGTATAGCCCGGCGTCCGCCGGGCTTGTTTCATGCCCCAAATGGGCGGTGCAGCGCTGGCGACACTGGCGCTGCCCAGTTTGACCGTGCCCCGGCCATGGCGTTGATCAAGGTGATCGAGCGCCTTCATCAGCCGCTCGCTGGCACGGCGCCGGGGTGGCAGCAGGGTCGTGACGTCGGCGTCGGGCTCATCGAGGTCCAGCACCTCTTGTCGCAAGCTGGCGGGCTGCAAGTCGAGCAACATCACCCCGGCCTTGGCGTACAAATAGCCGGGGCGATAGATGACATCGAGCGCAGCCAGCGCCGCCTGCGTGATGTGGGCGCTGTCGGCGCCGGGGCAACGCAGCGGCACGATGCTGCTTTGGCTGTACTGGGGTGTGGCCCGAAACGGGCTGGTGCGCACAAAGACCAGCACCTGGGCGGCGTGGCTGTTTTGGCGGCGAAGCTTTTGAGCCGCGCGACAGGCGAACTCGGTGACCGCTTCGCGCAAATCATCCAGTTGCAACACCGGTTGGCCAAAGCTGCGCGTGCAAGCGATTTGCTGCTTGGGCGACGGCACGTCTTCGATGTCCAGACATGGCGTGCCCTGTAACTCGCGCACAGTGCGCTCAAGCACCACGCCCCATTGCGCCCGCGCGTGGGCGGGCGACAGCCGGGCCAGATCGAGCGCCGTCTTCACCCCTTGGGCGATGAGCTGGCGGCCAATGCGCGGCCCGACGCCCCAGACCTCACCGACCTGCGTGCGTGCCAGCAAGTCATCGAGCTGCGCACGCGTGAGCAAGCCCAAATGACACACTTGTGCGTGCTGCGCCGGGTAGCTGCCGGGCTTGCGCTCGGCATCTTTGGCGATGTGGTTGGCCAGCTTGGCCAGGGTTTTGGTCGGCCCCAGCCCGACGCAACTCGGAATGCCCACCCAGCGCCACAGGCGCTGGCGGATGATGCGCGCACGGCGCACCAGATCGCCGGCAATGCCACTGAGATCGACAAAACACTCGTCGATGGAGTAGACCTCTTGCCGATGACCCAAGCCGGCAGCCAGGCTCATCATGCGGTCGCTCATGTCGCCATACAAGGCGAAGTTGGCCGACAAGCTGACCAGCCCCGCTTCGGCCTCGAGGTCTTTGATCTGGAACCAGGGCGCGCCCATGCGAATGCCCAGGGCCTTGGCCTCGTTGCTGCGTGAGATGGCGCAACCGTCGTTGTTGGAGAGCACCACCACCGGGCGGCCATTCAGGCTGGGGCGGAACACACGCTCACACGAGACGTAAAAATTGTTGCCATCGATCAGGGCGTACATGGGTGTGCCTCAGTGCTTTAGACGCGATGCTGGTGGATCGTGGCCACCACCACACCCCAGACATCGAGCGTCTGGCCGTCTTTGGGCACGATGTCGGGGTAAGTGGGGTTGGCCGCCTTCAGGCGCATGCGGCCTGAACGGGTGCTGAGGGTTTTGCAGACAAACTCGCCGTCAACGATGGCAATGACGATGTGGCCGTTGCGGGGCTCAATCGCCCGGTCGACCAGTACCACCGAGCCGTCGAGAATGCCCGCATCGCGCATCGAATCGCCGCGCACGCGCAGCAAAAACGTGGCCTGCGGGTGGCGGATGAGCTGCGCCATGAGGTCAACCCGCTGCACCTGGTGGTCTTCGGCGGGGGAAGGGAACCCGGCGGCGACACGGGCGGGCAACGACTGGACCCAAAGCGGCCCTACCAGGCCCAAGGCTTGGGGGTGAAACAGCGGGGAGTGATCTGCATCAATGATACTGTGCATTTATACAGTATATCGGCATGTGCATCGACGAGGCAAGCGCCCACGCTGGGAGTCCTCTGGTTTCTGGTCATATTTACGTTGAAAATCAATGGAATAGCACCCAAAATCTCACATCAGCTTTTCGCATTGAGTCCTTCAGAATGAATGGAGATTTCATGACCACAGAAAAGGTTGTACATCCATGGTTGTACAAAGAAAAGTCATTTGGTAAGATGTACACATACATCCAAACCTTGATAAGCAGGTTCGACATGCCCCACACCAAACTGTTCAAAAACGGCAACTCGCAAGCGGTGCGGATCCCCGTCGAACTGGCCTACGAGCGTTGGGACTTGAATCTGGTCATCGAGCGCCACGGCGATGAGTTGCGCATACGGCCCGCGCAACGCCGCATGGGCGATGTGCTGGGCAAACTGGCTCAATTCTCGGCTGACTTCATGAGCGAGGGGCGTGGGCTCAACATCGAAGGCGAGCGCACCGCCTTATGAAGCCCAAGTACCTGATGGACACCAACATCTGCATCTATCTGATGAAGCATCAACCGGCCCATGTACGCGAGCGTTTTTCCCAATGCTTCGTCGGCGATGTGGCCATCTCTGCCATCACTCTGGCCGAACTGGAGTACGGGGTGGCTTGTAGCGGCGCGGCGCAAGATCGCAACCGGCTGGCGCTGGCGGGCCTGCTGGAAGACATCGTGGTGCTGCCCTTTGACCAAAGCGCCGCCCAAGCCTACGGACCTTTGCGGGCCGAGCACCGTGCGCGCCATAAAGACGCCCTGGACAAATTGATTGCCGCACAGGCCCTGGCGTTGGGGGTGACGCTGGTGACCAACAACGAGGCCGATTTTCATGATTTTCGTGGCCTGACCATCGAGAACTGGGTTCAAGCGCCATAAATCAGTTCTGCGAAACACACCGCCCCAATGGGCCGCGTGGCACACGGTTTTTGCGGCTTCAGTAGCATGCCGCCATGGGTTACGAGCTGATCTGGTTCAAGCGCGATTTGCGCTGGCAAGACCACGCCGCGTTGGCGCGGGCGTCGCGTCTGGGACCGGTGCGCTGCATTTATGTGGCCGAGCCCGGCTTGTGGCTTCAGCCCGACGCGGCCTTGCAGCACTTTGAGTTTGTGCGTGAATCGCTGCACTCACTCGACGCCGAGTTGCGCCGCCAGGGCGGCGCGGTCGAGGTGCATGTCGGCGAAATGCCCGAGGTGCTCGACCGCCTGTGGCAGGCGGCCCCTTTTGCCCGGCTGCACGCCCACGAAGAAACCGGCAACGGCTGGACCTATGCGCGAGACCTGCGGGTACACGCCTGGTGCCGGGCGCATGGGGTGGCCTGGCACGAATACCCGCAATTCGGTGTGGTGCGACGCCTGCCACACCGCGACCATTGGCTGGGCGCATATGAAGCGCACATGGCGCAGGCCCAGGAAACGCCCGGCCCGCTGCGATTTTGGCGCCCTGCGCCAGGATCGGCCTCATCATCCGAGTGGCAGGGCACGGCGCTGAGCGTGGCCGACCTGCATGCCCCCCCACACTTGACACATAACCCGGCCCGGCGGCAAAAGGGCGGTCGCGAGTTGGCGCTGGCGACCCTGCACAGCTTTTTGCATGGCCGCAGCCTGGGTTATCGGGGCGGCATGTCGTCACCGCTGAGCGCGCCCGATGCCTGCTCTCGCCTGTCGCCCTATTTGGCCTGGGGCTGCATCAGCATGCGCGAGGTGGTGCAGCAAACCCGCGAGCACCTGGCGCAACTGCCCGGGCAGGCCACACGCCACCGCGCCGGGCTGCTGGCCTTTCTCAGCCGCCTGTACTGGCATTGCCATTTCATTCAAAAGCTGGAGTCTGAGCCCGCCATCGAATGGCGCAATATGCACCGGGGCTATGACGGCCTGCGCGAAGACACGTTCAACCCGGCCCTGTTTGCTGCCCTGACCGAGGGGCGCACCGGTTGGCCCATGGTCGACGCCTGCGTGGCCATGCTGCGCGACACCGGCTGGCTGAACTTTCGCATGCGCGCCATGCTGGTGTCGGTGGCGGCGTACCCGCTGTGGCTGCACTGGCGCCCGGTGGGCGAGTGGCTGGCGCGGCAGTTCCTCGACTATGAACCGGGCATCCACTGGAGCCAGTTGCAGATGCAGTCGGGCACGACGGGCATCAATGCCACGCGGGTCTACAACCCGATCAAACAAGCGCAAGACCACGACCCGCACGGGCGTTTTGTGCGGGCCTGGCTACCGGCCATGCGCCGGGTACCCGACGAGTGGCTGTTTGAGCCCTGGCTCATGCCGCCCATGGTGCAGGATCAACTGGGGCTGCGTGTGGGCAGCGACATCGCCCTGCCGGTGGTGGACTTGAAAGAGGCCACGAAGACCGCCAAGCAAGGCCTGTACGAGCGGCGCTACAGCACCGAGGTCAAGGCGGGCAAGCAGGCGGTGGTCGACAAACACGCCTCGCGCAAAAACTGGCGCATGGACGGGGAACTCAAAGGCAAACCCCGGCGCTCGGGCCCGGCGGCCAAGGCCGCCAAGGCCGTCACCTCAGCGGCGGCCAAAAAGCAAATGGGGTTTGATTTTTAGCATCACAACACCCGCGTCACGCCATTGGGCTTGAAGCCCAGGTCGGCGGCCTTGCCTTTGCGGGCGCGGGCGGCTTTGGCGTTGTTGAGCGAGCG
>JBEBAJ010000011.1:0-19395 GCA_041158965.1 Pseudomonadota bacterium
AAGACCTCGTAGTAATCGCGCTTGCTGGCCATGTAGGGGGTTTAACCTTTCTTGACTTCCTTGACTTCGGCGTCGACCACATTATCGTCTGCGGGCTTGCTTTGCTCTGCACCGCCAGCGCTGGCACCCGCGGCGGCTTGTTGGGCCTGCATCTCGGCATAGACTTTCTCGCCCAGCTTTTGGCTGGCGGTCATCAGGGCCTCGGTTTTTTGATCGATGGCTTCTTTGTCTTCGCCTTTGAGGGCTTCTTCGACTTCTTTGAGGGCGTTTTCGATTTTTTCCTTTTCGCCGCCGTCGAGTTTATCGCCGTGCTCGGTCAGGCTCTTTTTGACGCTGTGTACCGCCGCATCGGCCTGATTGCGCGATTGGACGATTTCGAGTTTTTTCTTGTCTTCGGCCGCATTGAGTTCGGCGTCTTTCACCATCTTCTGGATTTCCTCCTCTGACAAGCCGGAATTCGCCTTGATGGTGATCTTGTTTTCTTTGCCAGTGCCTTTGTCTTTGGCGCTGACATGCAATATGCCGTTGGCGTCGATGTCGAAAGTGACTTCGATTTGGGGGGTGCCACGAGGCGCCGGTGCAATGCCCTCAAGGTTGAATTCGCCCAACAGTTTGTTGCCGGTGGCCATCTCGCGCTCGCCTTGGTAGACCTTGATGGTCACGGCTGGTTGGTTGTCGTCTGCGGTGGAGAAGGTTTGGGCGAAGCGGGTAGGAATGGTGGTGTTTTTGGTGATCATTTTCGTCATCACACCGCCCAGGGTTTCGATGCCCAGCGACAAGGGTGTCACGTCCAGCAGCAGCACGTCTTTGCGGTCGCCGGCCAGGACCTGGCCTTGAATGGCCGCACCCACGGCAACGGCCTCGTCGGGGTTGACGTCTTTGCGCGGCTCTTGGCCAAAGAACTCTTTGACTTTGTCTTGCACCTTGGGCATGCGGGTCATGCCACCGACCAAAATCACATCATCGATGTCGCCCACGGCAATGCCTGCATCTTTAATGGCGGTGCGGCAAGGGGCAATGGTGCGTTCAATCAGTTCTTCCACCAGGCTTTCGAGTTTGGCCCGTGTGAACTTGATGTTCAGGTGCTTGGGGCCCGAAGCATCGGCCGTGATGTATGGCAGGTTGATGTCGGTTGAGGTCGAGGAGGAAAGCTCGATTTTGGCTTTTTCGGCGGCTTCTTTCAGGCGTTGCAAGGCCAGCACGTCTTTGGAGAGGTCTACGCCTTGCTCTTTTTTGAATTCGGCGATGATGAAATCGATGATGCGCTGGTCGAAGTCTTCGCCACCCAGAAAAGTGTCACCGTTGGTGGAGAGCACCTCAAACTGCTTCTCGCCGTCAACGTCGGCGATTTCGATGATCGAGACGTCAAACGTGCCACCACCGAGGTCGTACACCGCGATTTTGCGGTCGCCTTTGGCCGACTTGTCCAGGCCGAAGGCCAAGGCTGCAGCGGTAGGCTCGTTGATGATGCGCTTGACCTCCAGGCCGGCAATGCGGCCAGCGTCTTTGGTCGCTTGGCGCTGGGCATCATTGAAATAGGCCGGTACCGTGATGACGGCCTCAGTCACCGTCTCACCCAAATAGTCTTCGGCGGTTTTCTTCATCTTGCGCAACACTTCAGCGCTGATTTGGGGTGGGGCGAGCTTTTTGCCGCGCACTTCCACCCAGGCGTCACCGTTGTCGGCCTTGCTGATGCTGTAGGGCATCAGATCAATGTCTTTTTGTACTTCTTTTTCATCGAACTTGCGCCCGATCAGGCGCTTGACCGCGTACAGCGTGTTTTTGGGGTTGGTCACAGCCTGGCGCTTGGCCGATGCCCCCACCAAGACCTCGCCGTCTTCCTGATAAGCGATGATGGAAGGGGTGGTGCGGGCGCCTTCACTGTTTTCAATGACCCGGGTGGTGTTGCCTTCCATGATGGCCACACACGAGTTGGTGGTGCCGAGGTCAATGCCGATGATCTTTGCCATTTGGTGTTCTCCAGAAAATTTGAAACTGATATTGAAATGAGGTTGTCCGGGCCTTTTTCAAGGCGCAGGGCAGTTCAGGTGTGTGTGGGTCATTTCGGTGCTGCCACCGTGACCAGGGCAGGGCGCAGTACGCGTTCGGCGATGGTGTATCCTTTTTGCAGGACGCTGACGATGGTGTTGGCCTCTTGTTCGGCGGGAACCATGCTGATGGCTTGATGAAAGCCAGGGTCAAACCTGGTGCCGCTGGGCGGGTCGATGGCGATGACCTTGTTGCGCTCGAGGGCGGATTTGAGCTGGCGCAGCGTGGCTTCGGAACCTTCGCGGATCTGCTCGAGCTTGGCGTCTTGAATGGCCAAACCTGCCTCTAGACTGTCAATGACGGGCAACAGGCTTTCGGCGAAGGACTCAAGCGCATACTTGCGGGCCTTGGAGATTTCTTCCTCGGCCCGGCGGCGCGCATTTTGGGCCTCGGCAGCCGCACGCAGCGCTTGGTCTTGCAATTGAGCCACTTGGGCTTGTAAATCTACCCATGCACCGCTCAATGGAATGTCCTGGCTGGCAGGGGCGGGTTCCGGATGAGCCGATGCATCCGGCGCAGATGGGGTGTCTTTTTCTGGGTTGAGGGGTTCGGACATGACTTTGAAATCAAGAACTTTGGTTTGAATCTGACCCATTTGGGGTCGATTTGGTGGATTTCAATGGGCTTTGAGCCTCTTTTCAACGGCCAGGCTTGGCTCTAAAATGTTATAAATAATAACCATTTGGCCCATTCGGGGGCCAGGAGCAAGCCATGAAGCACCAAGACCTGATCGCCATCGACATACATACCCATGCTGAGGTGAGTTGCTGGAACCCGTTTGACGCCTATGGCGAAGAATACGACCGTGCAGCCGACAAGTACTTTGGCTCAAATCGACGCCCAACCATCGATGAAACGGTGGCTTATTACCGCGAGCGCAAGATCGGTTTGGTGATGTTCACTGTCGACTCAGAAGCTCAATTGGGTCGCCGCCGCATCCCCAATGAAGAAATCGCCGAGGCCGCCAGAAAAAACAGCGACATGATGATCGCCTTTGCCAGCATCGACCCGCACAAGGGCAAGATGGGGGCGCGCGAGGCCGAGCGCCTGATCAAGGAAGAGGGCATCAAGGGCTTCAAGTTTCACCCCACCGTACAGGGCCATCACCCCTATGACAAGATGGCGTGGCCCATTTATGAGGTCATCAACCACTACAAACTGCCTGCCATCTTTCACACTGGTCACAGTGGCATCGGCAGTGGCATGCGCTGTGGCGGTGGCCTGCGCCTGGCCTATAGCAACCCGATGCACCTGGATGACGTGGCCATTGACTGGCCCGATATGCAAATCGTGATGGCACACCCCAGCTTCCCTTGGCAGGACGAGGCGCTGTCGGTGGCCACGCACAAACCCAATGTCTGGATTGATCTCTCGGGCTGGAGCCCGAAGTACTTTCCCAAGCAACTGGTCCAATATGCCAACACCTTGCTCAAGGACCGGGTGTTGTTTGGCTCAGACTATCCGCTCATCACGCCAGAGCGTTGGATGAAAGACTTTGAAGTGGCGGGCTTTAAACCTGAAGTCATGCCTGGCATCCTCAAAGACAACGCTGTTCGGCTGCTCGGTTTGGCCTGAACAGGGGCTGCTGCCACTTGGGCAGTCAGTGGATCTCGGGCTCGCCCTTGTTTTGATCGCCCTCGGGCAATAAAAAATCAAAATCGCAGCCTTTATCGGCTTGCTGGATGTGCTTGAGGTAAAGGGTGCCATAGCCCCGCTGGAATTTCGGGGGAGGCGCCTGCCAGGCCGACTTGCGTTTGGCCATTTCTTCCTCACTGATGAGTAAGTCGATGCGCCGGCCTGGGATGTCAAGCCGGATCATGTCACCGTTTTTCACCAGGGCCAAAGGCCCGCCCACATGCGACTCGGGGGCCACATGGAGCACGCAGGCACCGTAACTGGTGCCACTCATGCGCGCATCGGACACCCGCACCATGTCGCGCACGCCTTGTTGCAGCAACTTTTGGGGGATGGGCAATTGACCCCACTCGGGCATGCCGGGCGCTCCTTGCGGCCCGGCGCTTTGAAGAACAATCACGCTGCTGGCATCGATGTCCAATTGGGGGTCGTCGATGCGCGCCGACATGTCGTTGTAGTCTTTGAAAACCACAGCGCGCCCGGTGTGCTGACGCAGATGTGGCTCCATGGCGGCCGGTTTGATCACTGCCCCGTCTGGGGCCAAATTGCCACGCAGCACGGCCAGTCCGTCGTTGGCAACCAGCGGGTTGTCTCGGCTGCGTATGATGTCATCGTTGAATACTTTTGCATCGCCGATGGCCTCATGCAGTGTTTGACCCAATGCGTTGCGTTGGGTGGTGTCTAGTAAATCAGAGATGCGCGACAGCAAACCCCGCAAGCCTCCGGCATAGTAAAAGTCTTCCATCAGGTATTTGCCACTGGGCCGCAAGTTGGCCAGGACAGGGGTGCGGCGGGCCAATTCATCAAAGCGGTCCAAGGTCAGGCTGAAGCCCGCCCGCTTGGCCATGGCAATCAAATGCACGATCGAATTGGTCGAGCCACCCAGTGCCAAAACGGTGATGACGGCATTGTCAAAAGCTGCCGGTGTCAGAAAATCCAGCGGTTTGACGTCGTGCCACACCAGATCGACGATGTGTTTGCCCGCCAGTGTGGCCATTTGGGCATGGCGCGAGTCTGGGGCTGGAATGGAGGCTGCCCCTGACAAGGTCAGGCCCAGCACTTCGGCGGCACTGGTCATGGTGCTGGCCGTGCCCATGGTCATGCAATGTCCCGGGCTGCGGGCGATGCCGTCTTCTACATCTTGCCAGTCTTGCTCGGTGATATTGCCTGCACGCAATTCCGCCCAGTATTTCCAGGTGTCGCTTCCGCTGCCCAAAAAGCCGCCCTTATAGTCGCCACGAAGCATGGGGCCGGCAGGTACAAAAAGGGTGGGCAGGTTCATCGCCAGGGCACCCATGATCAGGGCAGGCGTGGTCTTGTCGCAACCTCCCATCAGTACACAACCATCGGCAGGATAGCTGCGCAGCAATTCTTCGGTTTCCATCGCCAACAAATTGCGATACAGCATGGTGGTCGGTTTTTGGAACGGTTCAGAGAGGGACATGGCCGGCATCTCCACCGGAAAGCCGCCCGCCTGCCAAATGCCTCGCTTGACTTCTTCGACCCTCTGCTTGAAGTGGGAGTGACATGGGTTGATGTCACTCCAGGTATTGATGATGGCGATGACTGGTTTGCCCGCATAGTCGCTGCGGTGATAACCCATCTGGGCCGTTCGTGATCGGTGACCAAACGATCTCAGGTCTTTGACACCGTACCAGCGGTGGCTGCGCAACTCTTCGGGTTTTTTCTTCATGGCCAGTTCCAGATTGAAGGAATTGCCCCTTGGGGCATGATGGCCCTATTTTAGGGGGGCACTGGTTTTGCAGAGCTTCCCTAGCGAACCTTCAGATCAGAGGCCGACCCCCGAGTTGAAGCGGCTGACCGCCATGTCGTCCATGCGTTTTTGGTCGACCATGGCGCGCAGTTTTCGTTCGGTTTGCTCTTGCTGGTCGACCAGGGACTGCATTTTCATGCGTTCGGCTTCGGCCTTGATCAGTCGTGCGCGCACTTGCGCCATCAGGCTTTGATGCAAGGCCAAGTCTTTTTCGATGCGCTCGCGGATGGACAGCAACTGAGCCATGAATTGTCTTTGATTCATGCTGCCTTGCAAGCCCGTATGAAGACCGCCCTTGCTCTCATCGGAACGATATTCGGCATACATGCCCATCAGCCGGTCCAGAGTGCTTTGCAATTGATCGATCTTGGACTGGTGTTCTCCAAGTTGTTGCTGGCACTCGCGCACTTGATCGTGCGCTTTGCGCTCCAGCACCACCCAGCAATTTCGATTGGTCATCAGCCTCTCCTTTATTTACCGATCAGCGCGACATCAGTTGCCGCAAGAGTTCACGGGTTTGCGTGGCATCCACATTGGTATTCATGTCCTGGCGCAAAAAATCTTCCATCTGATTGCGAAGGCGTATCGCCAGATCAAGCTCAGGGTTGCTGCCGAATTCGTAAGCACCCACCTGGATCAGATCCTGGTTTTGCTGGTAGAGCGACCAGAGTCGCCGCAACTGGTTCGACATGGCCATGTCGTCCGGTGACAACAGGTTTTGCATGACCCTGGATATAGATCCATTCAAGTCGATGGCCGGGTAATGGGCCTGGTCAGCCAGTTTTCGTGAGAGCATCACTTGCCCGTCCAGCGAGGCTCTGGCCAAATCGACGATCGGGTCATTGCTGTCATCTCCCTCGGCCAATACCGTATAGATCGCAGTGATGCTGCCGTGGCCATGTCGGCCCACGCCGGCTCGCTCAATCAGGTTGGGCAAAAGCGCAAATACCGAGGGGGGGTAGCCTTTTGCCGTGGGCGGCTCGCCAATGGCCAAGCCGATTTCGCGTTGGGCATGGGCCACACGAGTCAGGCTGTCCACCAGCATCAGCACATTTTTTCCTTGGTCACGGAAATACTCTGCGATGGTGTGGGTGGCCATGGTGGCCTTCAAACGCAGCACCGGCGACACATTGGCGGGGGCGGCCACCAGAATGGATTTTTTCAGGCCTTCCGGGCCCAGGGTTTCTTCAATGAAGGCTTGAACCTCCCGACCGCGTTCACCAATCAGCCCGATCACGACCACATCGGCCTCGGTGAATCGGGTCATCATGCCGAGCAACACGCTTTTGCCCACCCCGGAGCCTGCAATCAGCCCCAGGCGCTGACCGCGGCCTATGGTCAGCACGCCATTGATCGCCTTGATGCCCACATCGAGCACTTCCCTGATCGGCCCGCGCTCCATGGGATTGAGCAATTCCCCTTGCAGGCTCATCCGGTCGGTGCCGTGAAGCATGGGGCCGCCGTCCAGCGGGAGCCCTTGCCCATCAATGACGCGCCCCAGCATGTCGGGTGTCAGCGTGACTTCCGAAGTCATGTTGACGACCCGCACTGAAGACCCGGGGCCTATGCCTTGGGTTTCGGTGAATGGCATGAGGTACAGGGTTTGGTCGTTGAAGCCAACCACTTCAGCCAGAATTTTTTGTCCCATCTGGCCAGAAATTTCACAACAAGCCCCTAGCGGCGCCATGATGCCCCGGGTCTCCATGCGCAAACCCACAACCCTGACCAAAGTGCCCGTTCTTTGCAAATCAGGGGCCTTGGCTGTGGCCACGATGCGTTCGATGTCTGCGAGGGTGTCCATCAGGTCGATGCCCCCAGTATTTGTTGGGACAAGGCCGAAAGGCGGTGTTCCATCAGATCCTGCACCGAACTGTCGCTGATGCGAGCACGCACGCTGCCCTCGGAGAGGGATTCGTTGACCTCAAAATTGACGCCGGGAAACTGTTCGGGTTGCAGTCGAGTCATGTCGATCTGACTGACTTCAACCACCAGGGGTTCGTTTGCAGGATCCAATGCATCGATACAGCCTTGAATCAGCCGATCAATCACTGTCGAATCCAGTCGCATTTCAGCCCGCACCAACTCCTGAGCCACATGAATGGATAATTTTTTGAGCGGCTCCAGCCAGCGAGCGGTGTCATGATGCAGCGTCTTCAAGGCCTCGGAAACTGCAAGCAAGGTTTGCCTTTCAGCATCTATTTCCAGCCTCATTTGTTCAATGGCGGCTTCGTGGCCTTCGCGACGTCCTTCGGCACGTTCATGGTTGAGCATTGCCGCCAGTTGGGCCTGGTTCAGATCAAGACCGGGAGATGCCTCAGGGGGTGAGTCTGCATCTTGTGTCTCAGAAGCCATGCCACTTTCTTCGGCAGATTCTTCGGTTGGCAAGGGCACTTCTTCGGTTTGTCCGGATAACGGGTCGGGCTTAGGTTTGAGGTTCCATGGGCCGAAATCCTGCGCGGGCGCAGCATCCCATGTTTGGCGCAGAAAGGTGGGCGCTTGACTGGCACGTTGCAGCAGGACATCGGGAGCCCAACTCATGGGAACGGTCAGATCAGACAAAATCATCTCCGCGACCGGCCAGCACCAAGTCGCCGGCATCGGACAACTTGCGGGCAATGCGCATCACGTTCTTCTGTGCTTCTTCCACATCGGAGATGCGCATCGGGCCCTTGGCTTCCATGTCGTCGACAAACATGACCCTGGCGCGAGCCGACATGTTGTCGAAGAATTTGTTCTTGACCGGGTCGGTGGCCCCCTTGAGAGCGGTCATCAGCAGATCTGGCTCGACACTGCGCATCAGCACCTGGATGCCTCGGTTGTCCACACCGACCAGGTTTTCGAAGGTGAACATATTGTCCTGGATGCGCTGGAGCAAATCCGGGTCGATGGTCGACAAACCCCTGACAATGCCCGATTCCAACTCCACCTTCACAAAGTTCATGATCTTGGCGGCGGCTTTCACACCGCCAAAGCTGGAAGATTTGGCCGAGGAGTTGCTGGCAAACTGCATCTTCATGATGGATTCCAGCTCTTCCATCGCCGAGGGTTGCACGGTCTCTAGGCTGGCCACCCTCTGAATGATCTCGGGTCGTGCATCGGCGGGAAGGAAGTTCAAAACGTCGGCAGCCACGTCGTACTCCAACACCGACAAAATGATCGCGATCACCTGGGGGTGCTCGGCCCTGATCATGTCAGCGATTGAGCGGGCATCCATCCATTTGAGGATGTCCAGGCCTTTGCTTCCTTGTCCAGGCATGATGCGACCCAGCACCGAGGCGGCTTTGTCTTCGCCCAGGGCCCGTTTGAACACTTTTTCGACATAGTCGCCTGTGCCCAGGCCAAGGCTGGTTTGCTTTTTCAATGTCAGGACAAAGTCATCCAGCACCACGTTCACGGCTTCTTGGGAGAGATCGGCCACGCCAACCATGGCGGCACCCAGGGCCTGAACCTCTTTGGGGTTCAGGTATTTGATGATTTCAGCCGCCTGCTGTTCGCCCAGCAACAAAATCAGTACTGCCGCACGCTGGGTACCGGAGAGCGAATCGAGCTCGGCCTGCAGCACCTCGGTCATCACCACGCCTTCGGGGGCAGGTGCTTCTTTGGGGGCTGCGTCTTTCGGGTCTTCTTTTTTGGTCGCCATGGAGAGCTCCTGTTATGCGGCCTTGATCATTTTCTTCAGCACATTCGCCACGCGGCCTGAGTCTTCTGCGACCAGCATCCGGATCAGGGCCACCTTGTCGTCGTAGGTATTGGCGGTATCCAGCATGTCGGCAGAGATGGCGGATTTCTTGGGCTTGAGCTTGGCCTTGATCTCCTCGAGACTTTCGCCCTCTCCAATTTGTATCATTCGCATGTCTTCGGCTGACAATTCGCCGTCTGCCAGTGCTTTTTGAGCTTCGGCTTCCTCGGCCGCCTTGGCTTGGGCTTCCAGGATGTTGCGCATCACTGGGCGAACCACGATCAGCAGGAAGACGATAAAACTCAATGCGATCAGGCCACTTTTGATGCCGGTCTGAACGGCGTATTCGAGGTACCAGGGAATCGTTTCCATGGGTTCGCCCGGTTCAAACTTGGCCGGAACCACGGTCACGCTGTCTCCGCGTTTTTCGTCAAACCCAACAGCTCCCCGAACCAATTGAAGCATGCGCTCCATTTCCTGGTCGGTAAAAGGGGTGGATTTGGGGGCATTCGGGTCTACCGGTGCGTCTTTGGCGGCAGGCGCAGCGGCACGTTCATTCACAACGACTGCCACACTGACACGCATCACGCCACCTGTGGCATTTCGCACATGTCGAACCGTTCGATCCAGCTCGTAATTGCGGGTTGAACGCGAGCTGGTCGTAGAGCGGGATTCGCTTTGACCTTCCTGAGTATTGACCGATGTATTGTTGTTCGGGTTAGGGTTGGCAGGCGGACTGTTGGACAGAGCGCCCGGGATGCCCGTGGCGTCACGCGATGCTCCGCGCTCCTCGGCCAGCACTTCAGATCGGGTTTTGGGCCCTTTTTCGCGATTGTCAAAGTCTTCTGTGGTGGTCTCGATCTGGGTGAAATCGAGATTCAGGTTGACCTGAGAGCGCACATTGGTTTCGCCCACCAAGGGTGCCAGAATCTGTACCACACGCTGACGATAGATTTCCTCAAGCTGTTGTTTGTGTTGCTCCTGGGCGGCGGTCATGCCCAATTTCAGGTCGGTGGCCGAGTCAGTGAGCAGTTTGCCGACATTGTCCACCACGGTCACGTTCTCGGGGGCCAAATAGGGAACGCTGGAGGAGATCATGTGAACAATGGCTTGCACCTGCGCGGGTGAAACCACCCGGCCCTGGTGAGGGGTCACCACGACTGAGGCCTTGGGAGGGGTTCGATCTCGCACAAAAACGCTTTGCTTGGGCAACGCCAAATGCACGCGGGCACTGTGAACTGTGCCGATTTGCATGATGCTGCGCGCCAATTCCTGCTGCATGGCCGAGTTGACCTTGACTTGTTCCATGAATTGACTGGTGGTCATGGAAGAGTGATCTCTCAGCGCCTCCAGTCCTGTCGCTCCCGCTTTCGGTATGCCCTGAGAGGCCAAAAAAATGCGGGCCTCATGGAAACGATGGCTGGGGACTGTGATCTGACCGGTTTGTGGATCCAGCTTGGGTTGAAAATCATTGTTTTTCAGGGCGTCGAACGCGGCTTGCTGGTCAGACTCCTGCAAATTCGGCATGACTGGTCGGTAAGGTGTGGCATTGACCCAAGCGTAGGTCAGGGCGAAAAACACCAAAACGATGCCGGCTGAAATGAATGGCAACAGCTTTCTGACGGAAGGCTGTGATAGCACGCGTGCCAAGCTGTCCTTGAGTTGCGTGGGTGAAATGCCTGTGTTGGCGGGGACCAAGGCCCCGGCGTCAGTGGTGCTCACAGCGGTGGTGGCGCCTGTAGGGGTCAGGGCAGCTCCGCTGCCGACCTCGGTGGCAGTTGGGTTCATGGTGGCTGATGCGGTCGCCATGGTGTGATCCTCTCAGCGGCCTTAGACCGGCATATTCAGAATTTGCTCATAAGCCTTGAGCACTTTGTTGCGCACCTGAAGGGTGGCTTCAAAGGCCAAGGAAGATTTCTGCATCCCGATCACGACATCGGTCAAAGGCAAATCCTCACCCCGGTCGTAAGCTTCTTGCAGGGATCGGCTTTTCAATTGGGCCTGGTTGACCTCTTGCAGGGCCGATCCGACCATTTGAGAAAAACCGGTGGCTGAGGCGGGTGAGCTGGATGTCGCTTGCTGGGCCTCGTCTTTGCTGACCCCGGTGGCCTGTAGCTGATGGCTGCGCAGCGTTTGCAGCATGGCCTGTATATTGGCTTGGGAATTGATTTTGTCGATCATGGGGTGTCTCCGTTCAGGCCGCCATGCTCAAGCCATGCGCTTTGAATTGAGCCAATTTGTAGCGCAAGGTTCTGGGGCTGATTCCCAGTCGCTTGGCCGCCTCTTCCCGGTTGGTGGTCTCTGCCAGAGTTGCCATGATCACTTGATGCTCACTGATTCGTGTGGCACTGTGCAAGTCTGACACCGAAGGGGGGGGCGGCGCTTCGGCCACGGTTGTCGCGGTGCTGCTGGCTGTTGCCACTTCGGACAAAGGTGATACCGAGTCGGCGCCATTTGATCCCACTGGATTGTCTGTCACCCAGTCGTCAAACATCAGATGGGCTGTGCCTATGGTCTGATGTGGACACAGAACCATGGCGCGCCGCATGACATTTTCCAACTCTCGCACATTGCCAGGCCAGGCATATTCAAGCAGCAAGGACTGGGCCTCTTCGTCGATTTGCCATTTGTGTCCTTTGGCCTGCTGGCTCAAAAACTGAAGCGCCAGAGGGATGATGTCACCGCGACGCTGATTAAGTGGAAGCAAACGCATCCGGAAGGTGGCAATTCGGTAGTACAGGTCTTCTCTGAACTCTTTGCTGGAGATCGCACCTTTCAAGTCTTTGTTGGTGGCAGCGATGATTCGAACATTCAAATGTAGAACTTGTTGCCCGCCCAGACGTGTCAGCTGCTTTTCTTGCAAGACCCGCAGCAATTTACTTTGCAAATGCATGGGCATTTCACCAATTTCGTCGAGAAAAAGTGTGCCGCCCTGGGCCTGCTCAAAGAGGCCCTTATGGTCTTTGTGGGCGCCGGTAAAAGCCCCTTTTTCATGCCCGAATAACATGTCCTCGATCAGGTGATCAGGCATGGCCGCACAGTTCATGGCCACAAATGGACCCTTGGCGCGGGGGGAATACTCATGCAGAACTCTTGCCAGCACCTCTTTGCCTGATCCTGTGGGTCCTACCAGCAAGGCAGTTACTTCGGCTTGTGCCACGCGCTTGGCCAAAGCCAATAGGTGTTGGCTGGCCGGATCGACAAAAACCACTGATTTAGGTGCTGGTCGAAGCAAAGGTTCTGCCTCGGGCTCGGGCTTGGTTTCTTGCAACTGCCGCCAGCTTGCCAAACTCCAGTCATCTGCCCCCATCACCCAGGTTGCGCCGTGCCTGTGTGCCTGTATGCCCAATTGGAAATCGTTGCGGTCTATCCTGACAATCATGTCCATGCTGATGCCTGACCGATCCAGTGTCTCCTTGAGCAAATTCAAAAGCGATACATCGTCCTTCAGGCGCAAGGCAACCGCTGCGGCAGAAGCGCCCAACTGTGCGAGTTCATCCAGGCTGCGCAAGGTTTTGACTTGCCATCCTGCGGTACACAACACCTCTGCTTGCTCGACGCCCAGCGGCGAGTCCGGATCCAACCAAAGCAATAAAGGAGAAGAAATGGAGTAATGATTCACAGAATGCCCTCATGACATCGTTGCGTTGATGTTCATTTAGCAACTGCTGTGCCAACCTTTAATTAGACCCAAACGTTACAAAATCCATGGGGGTGATGAAGGGTGACAAAAGTTCGACAGGGCAAACCTGTCGAACTGATCAGTTGGATGTCGCCTGTCCCTTGCGGTCTGTCTTGGGTCTAAACCCCAAGCAAAAATGACCATCCACTTGCAATACTTGAAGCGCAGGCAGCGTCTTTGAACGAAAACCCATCAGTTTGCACGAATAGGGAGTCGCCGGAATGTGAGTCACGCCAAAATATTCACAATGCCAACAGTTCGGCCCCGAGCCAGTCTCGGTTCCCACGGGCAGGTGTTTTTGTGGCGACGACTCAGGGGATGCCCTGAAGTTCATGTCGATCAGCCTTGCAACAGTTTCAACACAGATTGTTGTTCGGTGTTCGCTTGTGACAGGATCGCTGTGGCGGCCTGCTGAATGATTTGCGTTCGGGCCAGCTCACTGGCTGCCTTGGCGTAGTCTGTGTCGAGAATCCGACTGCGAGACGCAGAAGTGTTGATCGAGATATTAATCAGGTTGTCGGTTGTGTATTCCAGACGGTTGATCTTCGCACCCATGTCGGCACGGAAGTTATCGATGTCCTGAATGGCCAGGTCCATTAGGCTGATGGTGGAGCTGGTTTTCAGTTCAGCCGGATCCAAAGTCAATACCGCCGAAATATTCGTCATTGCGGCGATGTCGCGGAAGGTGACTTCCAGGACCTGACCGCTGTTGGCGCCAATTTGCATGTTGTAAGTGCCAGAGGCATCGCCCAGCACATTCATGCCGTTCCACTGGGTGTCTTTGGAGATGCGCGTGATTTCCAGCTGAAGTTGCTCGAACTCCAGCTGCAGCGCGCTGGTGTTGTTCTCTGAATTGGTGCCGTTGGCTGCCTGAACCGCCAACTCACGCATGCGTTGTAGCATTGAGGTGATTTCGATGGTCGCACCTTCGGCGGTTTGCATCATCGAGATCGCATCATTGGCGTTGCGAACGGCCTGGTCCAGGCCTTTGATTTGGGCTGTCATCTTGTTGGTGATGGCCAGACCTGCCGCATCGTCGGCAGCACTGTTGATTCGTTTGCCAGTCGACAACTGATGCATGGCTGTTTCTAGTTGGCGGTTATTTCGCACCAAGGCTGCTTGAGTGATCAGCGATTTGACGTTGGTATTGATGACAGACATGAGGGGCTCCTCTTAAAGTGGATCGGACGCATCAAGCCGCATCGCGCGCGGTGTGGACGTCGGAAAATGAGTTGAATTGGGCCAGTAAATCGGTTTTCTCTTTTTGGAGAACTTCGTGTTCGGGGTGGTGACGCAGTGCTTTTTCAACCGCCTCCAGTGCTTGTGCAGGTTCACACATGCAACGCAAGACCCGAACCAGGTGTAACCAGGTGGTGGCTGGCGAGCTGGCCTCACCTTGAACCTCTACCAATTGACGCAATAGACTCACGGCCGTGGCCCAGTCTTGTCGTACTTCCGAAAGCAAGGCTGCGATGGCCAGAATCTCTTCACTTTGCGGGTACAGGCTCAAACCGGCCTCTGCCAGGGCATCTGCCAAAGGCATTTTGGCCTGGGCGACCAATTCCGAGATCGACTGACGAATGTCCGAGGGTGAGTAATTGGACACATCCCCGGATTGGATGCGCACTGCGCCTGGGATTTCTTTGAGAAGCGCGTCGGTGAGGGCGTTCATGCTGGCAACTCCTTGCTGAACCATGGGTGGGTCGCATGAATTCATGCGAGATGTCCCTGTTCAGCAAAAGCTGTGCCAGACTTTAAAAGGACATACAAATGCAAAAAACCGCTTGTCTGCCCAATACAGGGCCTGCAAGCGGCAATAGCGTGCCGTTAACTCTGCCGGTGCGGCAAATGACGACCGTCTGACCCAGTCAGGTTATTCGAGGTCGATCAGCGCAATAATGCCAGCACATAGGCTGGTCTTTGGTTGGCTTGCGACAACATCGCGGTGCCCGCTTGTTGAAGGATTTGGGCCCGCGCCAATTCTGCCGTGGTTTGTGCATAATCGGTGTCTTGAATCCTGCTTCTTGATGCAGAAGTATTCAGCGCAATGTTCAGTGCATTATCGGCGGCGTGTCCCAGTCGGCTGATCACTGCACCCCAGCTGGCGCGTTGGTGGTCTATGACCCGAATGGCGTCATCGATGCCTGACAAAACCCCGGATGCCGAGGCCGCTGAAAAGGCCATGACCGCGCTGATTTCTGACAGGGCACTCAAATTGTCGAATTGCACTGTCAGACCATCGGCGGAGGTATGGCCCACTTGGAAAACCACCGACCCGCTGGAGTTAAGAATATGGTTCCCGTTCCAGGTGGTGTTGCTGATCACGCGCCCCAACTCATCGCGTAAGTCGACAAATTCGGCATTGATGGCCGACTGGTCGGCACTGCTGTAAGTGCCATTGGCTGATTGCACCGATAGTTCACGCATGCGAACCAGCATGTCGCTGATCGATCCTGAGGCCCCATCCGCCGTTTGTAACATTGAGATGGCGTCGTTGGCGTTTCGCACCGCTTGATTCAAACCCCGGATCTGGCTGGTCAGTTTGTGGCTGATGGCCATGCCGGCGGCGTCATCGGCAGCACTGTTGATGCGCTGGCCAGTCGACAGGGCCACCATGCTTTTTTCCATGAGGCGCTGTGTCCCGCGCAGCGCCTGCATGGCCTGCAGCGACTCAACATTGGTATTGACGACTGGCATGCTCTCTCCGTTGAATGGGCATATGGGACGGCACGGTTATTTGATCAGGGCGTTCATCTGATCACTGCTCAGAGAGGCCAACTGGCTCGATGTCAGGGCAGCCACTTGTGAGGTCGACCAGGCGCTGAGTTGTGCTGTGGTCATATTGGTCACAAAACTGGTCGAAAGCCGGTTGATTTGTGCGGTGGTCATATTGCCCACGTCTTCGGAGTCGAGTGCTTGTACATCGTCTGAGCTGAACTGATTCAGCTGGGCCACGGTCATCGCGCGAACCTGGTCAGAGGTCAGGGCGCGAACCTGTGTCGAGTCCAGTTTCTCGGCCTGGGTCGTGGTCAGTCGAGCGACCTGACTGGTGGTCAAGGCCTGGATTTGCTCTGTGGCCAGTTCGGCAATTCGTGTGGTGGACAAGGCTGCGATCTGGTTGCCAGAGAAGGCCTGGATCTGTGCCGTGGTCAACTTGCCGAATTCACCTGCGTCAAAGGCCTCGATCTGGGCGTAACTCATGACAGCCATATTGGCGGCGCGGATCGAAGTCAATTGCTCGGTGTCCAGGGCTTTGATGAAGTTGCTCGACAGGTTGCGAACCTGGACACTGGTCAATGCGTCCATGTCGGCAGATGACAAAGCTGACAATTTGGTGGAGTCGATCGCATTGAGTTGCTCTGCACCCAGGGCACCCACCTGGGCACTGGTTAGGGCATCAAGTTGGTTGGTGTTCAAACCACTCATGAACGAGGTGCTCAAACCGATCATGGCCCCTGTCGATAAGCTGCCGATCCGAGTGCTGTCGAGCACATTGGCCAGGTCAGTGGCAACCGCGGTGCGCAACTGTGTCGCGGTCAGGCCGGCGATCTGTGTGGTGGTCAGCAAAGTCGGTGAGTTCGCCATCAGGGAATTCAGCTGGGCGCTGCCCAATGCGCCAAACTGGGTGGAAGTCAGGCCACCGATTTGACCGGAACTTAAACCATTCAGGAAGTCGGTGGTCAGCGTGCTGATCTGGCTGGTGGTCAAGTTGGCGATCACATCGCTGCCCAATTGGTCGACCAGTGTAGAGTCGATGGCATTGAGCTGGGCACTGCTCAGGCCCTGAATTTGGTCGGAGCTCAGTGCCATGACCTGATTCAAGTCAAAGGAATTGATCACATCTGTGGACAAACCCTTGATTTGCGTCGAGGTCAGTGCACCCAGTCGGGTGGCATCCAGGCCCGGGGCTTGTGAAGCCGTCATCCATGCCAATTGCTGTGAGGTGAAACCGCCAATTTGTGTGGTGGCATCGAGCACCGAAAAGTCATCGGAGTCGAGGGCGGAAAACTGGCTGGACGTCAGTGCGCCCAATTGATCTGAAGTCAATGCCCCGACCTGGATCGAATCCAGCGCATCGATTTGTGTGGTGGTCAACCTGGCAAACTGTGCGGTAGAGATCTTGCTGGCGTTGGTGCCTAGAGCGACCACGCCATCGGTGGTCAATCCGTTCAATTGGTCGGCCCTCAGGCTCGCGATGACACTGGTGGAGAGTTTGGCCACTTGTGAGGAGTCCAGCTGTCCCATGGAAGCGGCACTCAGCCCCCTGGCTTGGGTTGAACTCAGGCCTGCAATCTGTTCGGTGCTGAGGGCCTGGAGCAGATTGTTTGTGATGCCGCTGAGTTGGGTCGAAGTGATGCCGGCCAACTGGTCGGTGCTCAGGCCGGAGAGGTCATCCGTGCCCAATGCGTTGAATTGGCGTGTCGTCAAGGCTGACAGTTGAGAGCTGTCGAATGTTTGGATCTGATCAGAGGTGAGGGTATCGATAAAGGTGGTGCTCAAGCCCCGAATCTGGAGCGAACTCAGCGCCCGCAAGGCTGTCGAGTCCATGGCTTGCACCGCATCTGATCCCAGGTTGTTGAGCTGGGCGGCACTGAAGGCTTGGATCTGAGCGGTGCCCATGGCTTTGAGCTGGGTCGAAGTGATGGCCGCGGCTTGTGCGGTGGTCAAAACCTTGACTTGAGCGGCTGTGAAGCCACTGATCTGATTGGTCGCCAAAGACTGTATTTGGTCTGTGCTCAGGCTGCTGACTTGCAATGTGCCCAGGGCCCGAAGCTGGTCGGTCGACATTTGGGCCAGGTCTTCGGTTTCGATGGCCCGGATTTGGGTGCTGGTCAATTGCTTGAGTTTGGCTGTCGCCAAATTGGCGATCTGCGCTGTGCTCATGGCCGAGATGAAGCTGGCGCTCAATTGCTTGAGCACATTGTTCGAGATGCCATTGATGTCGTTCGTGTCCAAGGCCCCAATGGCCCCGGTGACGCCTGAGGTCAATCCATTGAGTTGGCTGGCGGTCAATGCAGCCACCTGGGTCTGACTCAGGGCTTTGGCCTGATCACTGGACAAATTGCCCATCCGTGCCGCTGACAGACCCCGCAATTGGGCGCTGCTCAGGCTGTTGATCTGGGTGGTGGTCAAGGCCGCCACATCGGCAGAGTCCAGACCGCTGATTTGTTTGGCATTCATGGCCGCCAGCAGATCGCTGTCCAGGTTCTGGATATCGTCTGAGTCGATCGCGCCGATTTGAGACGTGCTCAATTGTGAAAATTGACTGGTCGAAAAGCTGTTGATCTGATCGGAACTGAAGGCCTGAATCACACCGGTCGACAAGCCTCGCATCTGGCTAGAAGTCAGACTGCCCAGCACAGTGGTGCTCAGGCCGGCGACATGGGCGGTGCTGAAAAAGCCCAGCTGGGTGCCGGTCAGGGCCGCAATTTGGGTGCCCTGCAAAGCTTGAATCTGATCGCTGTCCAGGCTGCCCAGAAAGCTGCTGCTCAAGCCTTTGATTTGGGCCGTGGTGATGGCTTGCAATTGGGTGCTGTCCATTTGACGGATGGCATCCGAGTTCAGCGAATTGAGCTGGTTGGCCGACATGTTTTGAATGTCGGTGGCATCCAGATAGGCCATGTGGGCTGTGGTGAAAGCGTTGAGCTGTGCCGTGGTCAAAGCTTTGATTTGCGAAGCCCCGAGCAGGCTGAGTTTGCTGTAAATGTCAGAGTCGTTCCCGGCCAGGGCCGTGGCATTGAAAGCGCTGACCTGGTTTTTGCTGAGGGCTTGGATGTCCTCGCTCTCCATGGCTGCGATCTGGGTGCTGGTCAAAGCATTGATTTGAGCCGTGGTCATCGCCTTGAAATCATTCGAAGTCAGGCTACGAATGTTCAATGTGGACATGGCTGCGATTGACGCAGGCGAGAACGAACTGATGTACGACATGGTGGCTCCTGTGTGGATGCGTGAATCTGAACCACCACCCTCAGTCTCATGGCTCAACGACTGCCAGTGGGGGTTTCTTGGTTGATGTATCGACGCTTGTAGAGATAACTTGAGGCCTCAAGGGGCTGTTTTTGTATCCAGCCTGGGGAAGCTTGCGATCAGATTCTTGGATCCATCCGTACTCCTGATTGAAATCGACCCAAGGCCCGGGTTCTTGAGCCGGGCACGGTAATTGCGGTGTTTTGACCAACTTCCTCAAGGGGTACCTGGCAAGATGAAAGAAGAGATCGTGCAGATGGATGAGTCGCCACAGGCGGTCACTGGTCTTGGTTTGATGGCGGTCATGCAGCAGGCGGAAAATCTGCAGGCTCAGGGGCAATTGCGCGAAGCCATTGATTTGTATGCCTTATGGTTAAAAGACAGCAAGGAATCAACGCGTTATGTGGTCTATTTCAATATGGCCTCGTTGTTGCAATCGATGGGCGATATGGTTGGCGCTGAACTGGCCTATCAGTCGGCCATTGATCTGAATCCTTCGTTTGGTCAAGCCTACATCAATCTGGGTTTGCTCTATGAGCGGCAAGGTTTGAAACAAAAAGCCCTGCTGCAGTGGAATTCTTTTGCCAGTCAGCGCTTTCTTTTTGCCAC
>JBEBAJ010000012.1:0-19147 GCA_041158965.1 Pseudomonadota bacterium
CTGCCTGCTTCCGTTCCAACCCTGTGCTGTATGCCTTGCTCTTCCAGTAGTCGATTGATATTTCTGCCACTAAGACCAGCAACCTGTCCGCCCCCCACTGTGACCAGTGAGTGCAAATCTAAGGGCAAACCGTTTTGAATTGCTTTATGAGTCAGGATCAGGGCGGTCCCCATGGCACCCACACCTATAAATCCGTGTTGACCTTTAAAGTCACTCAGTGGCTTAGAAATGTCGTTGGAAGTATCCATTTGTCGTATATTTTACCATTAAAGGTAAAAATACGAGCATTTGAATACTAAAAAATAATTAAATTAATTCTCGTTTTGTTCCAAAAAGCGCTGCGCATCCAGTGCAGCCATGCAGCCCGTGCCCGCGCTGGTGATGGCCTGGCGGTACACATGGTCTTGCACATCACCCGCGGCGAACACCCCTGGCACGCTGGTCATGGTGGCCAAGCCTTGCAGACCGCTGCGGGTGATGATGTAGCCGTCTTTCATGTCGAGCTGGCCTTTGAAAATATCGGTGTTGGGCTGGTGTCCAATGGCAATGAAACAGCCCTGCAAAGCCAAATCGTCGGTGTGGCCGTCGGCCCGTTTCAGGCGCACGCCGGTCACGCCCGAGGCGTCGCCCAACACTTGATCGAGCTGGCTGTTGAGTTCCAGCACGATCTTGCCTGCCTTCACCTTGTCCATGAGCTTGTCGATCATGATGGGCTCGGCACGGAATTTGTCGCGGCGATGCACCAGATGGACCTGGCTGGCGATGTTCGAGAGATACAGCGCCTCTTCCACCGCCGTGTTGCCGCCGCCCACCACGCAAACCTTTTGCTCGCGGTAAAAAAAGCCGTCGCAGGTGGCGCAGCCGCTCACCCCACGGCCCATGAATTCTTGCTCAGAGGGCAACCCCAGGTACTTGGCCGAAGCCCCGGTGGCGATGATCAGCGCGTCGCAGGTGTATGCCCCGCTGTCGCCTTGCAGGGCGAAGGGGCGCTTGGAGAAATCAACCGAATGGATATGGTCGAACACGATTTCGGTCTTGAAGCGCTCGGCGTGGGCCTGAAACCGCTGCATCAGGTCAGGGCCTTGCACCCCGTCGACATCGGCGGGCCAGTTGTCCACCTCTGTGGTGGTCATCAACTGACCACCTTGCGCCATGCCAGTGATCAACAAAGGCTGCAAATTGGCCCGCGCGGCATAAACCGCAGCGGTGTAGCCGGCTGGCCCGGAACCCAGGATCAGCACCTTGGCATGGCGTGCATTGGACATGTTCTTCCCTTTTTGAATCGACTTTCTATTGTAGTGAACTGTCCGGTCTATGATGCGGGTGGGGGTATATGAGCCACCCATGGGCCCGAATGGCACTACCATAGCGGGTGTGCCATTCGAATCCACATGACCTATTCACTGAACACCCTCCAAGACACGTCTGGTGCCACGGCTGAAATCACCGGTTGGCGCCGGTTTTTACAAGAGATTGCCTTGGTCGCGGGCTTTGTGGCCCTGACTTTCACGCTGATCTCTTTGCTCAGCTACCACCGCGCCGATCCGGCCTGGTGGCTGACCACGGGTCAGGGCGCAATCGGCTCTTCGGGCGTTGCCAACTGGGGCGGCAAGTTGGGGGCCTGGCTGGCTGGATTGGGCTACTTTGTGCTGGGTTATTCGGTCTGGTGGGCCTGGATGGCTGCGCTGGCCGTTTGGTGGCGCGCCTTGAGCCAGCGTTGGGCCCCGCTCACCGCCCCCTCATGGCGACACACCCGTCTGGCTTTTTGGGCAGGCATGGCCTTGCTGCTTTTGTCCAGCACCGGCCTGGAGTGGACCCGCTTGCATCGGTGGGACCAAGTCGATTACCAAAGCGCGGGCGGGCTGGGGTGCGCCATGGGGCAGGCGGGCGGGGCCTTGGGCTGTCTGGTGGGGCAGAGCGCTCAGTCATGGCTGGGCTTTAATGGCTCGGGCCTGGTCTTTATCGCTTTCTTGCTGGTGGGCCTATCGTGGGTGTTTCGATTTTCGTGGCTGGGTGTGGCTGAAGGCATTGGCCAGCGCATAGACGCCCTTTTGCAAGCCCGTCGCGAGCGGCGCGAACTTCAACAAGATTTCGCCCTGGGGCAAGCCGCCGCCATGGCCCGGGAAGAAGTGGTTCAGGTCGAGCGCGAAGACATCGAAGAACAACACCCGGCCCCGATCGTCATCGTGGAGCCTGAATTGGTTGAAGTGCCGCAGAGCGCCAGGGTGCAGCGCGAGCGCCAAAAGCCCTTGTTTGCCGAGATGCCCGACTCGCGCTTGCCTCAGGTCGATCTGCTTGACGCCAATTCGGCCAGACAAGACTCGGTGCCTGCCGACACCTTAGAGATGACCAGCCGGCTGATCGAGAAAAAACTCAAAGATTTTGGCGTCGAGGTGCGTGTGGTTGCTGCCGCTCCTGGGCCTGTGGTGACCCGCTACGAGATCGAGCCAGCCACTGGCGTCAAAGGCTCGCAAATCGTCAACCTGGCCAAAGACCTGGCGCGTTCGCTCAGCCTGACCAGCATCCGTGTGGTCGAGACCATACCCGGCAAAAACTATATGGCGCTGGAATTGCCCAACGCCAAGCGCCAATCCATCCGGCTGAGTGAAATCCTCGGCTCGCAGGTCTATAACGAAGCCAAATCGATGTTGACCCTGGGGTTGGGCAAGGACATCGTCGGCAACCCGGTGGTGGCCGACTTGGCCAAGATGCCCCACGTGCTGGTGGCGGGAACGACCGGTTCAGGCAAGTCGGTGGGCATCAACGCCATGATCCTGTCTTTGCTCTATAAGGCCGAGGCGCGCGATGTGCGTCTGTTGATGATCGACCCCAAAATGCTGGAGATGTCGGTGTACGAGGGCATCCCTCACTTGTTGGCCCCGGTCGTGACTGACATGAAGCAAGCCGCCCACGGCCTGGCATGGTGTGTGGCCGAGATGGAGCGACGCTACAAACTGATGAGCAAGCTGGGCGTGCGCAATCTGGCGGGCTATAACGCCAAGATCGACGAGGCTGCGGCGCGCCAAGAGCACATTCCCAACCCCTTTAGCCTGACCCCTGAAGAGCCTGAACCCCTGCAACGGCTGCCGCATATCGTGGTGGTCATCGACGAACTGGCCGACCTCATGATGGTGGTGGGCAAGAAAATCGAAGAACTCATTGCGCGCTTGGCGCAAAAAGCCCGCGCCGCCGGCATCCACCTCATTTTGGCCACCCAGCGCCCCAGTGTGGATGTCATCACCGGGCTGATCAAGGCCAATATTCCCACCCGCATTGCCTTTCAGGTCAGCAGCAAGATCGACAGCCGCACGATTCTTGACCAGATGGGGGCAGAGGCCCTTTTGGGCATGGGCGACATGCTCTACATGGCTTCAGGCACGGGCCTGACCGTGCGCGTGCACGGGGCGTTTGTCAGCGACGAAGAGGTGCACCGCGTGGTCAGTTACCTCAAGACCCAGGGCGAGCCCGATTACATAGAAGGTGTGCTCGAAGGCGGCAGCGTCGATGAAGCCAGCGTGCCCGGGTTGAGCGGTTTGGGCGACATCATCGGCGGCTCAGAGGGCGGCGAGAAAGACCCGCTCTATGACCAGGCGGTGGAGGTGGTGCTGAAAAACCGCAAGGCCAGCATCTCGTTGGTGCAACGGCACCTCAAAATCGGCTACAACCGTTCGGCCCGTTTGCTTGAAGACATGGAAAAAGCCGGCATGGTCAGCGCACTGAGCACCAATGGCCAGCGCGACATACTGGTTCCGCTGCGGCCCGAGTGAAGCCATGGGCCATCGACTGACACTGACTGCCAAAGGCCTGATGGGCCTGGCATGGGCATTGATCTTGTGGGCCACGGCGATGGGCATGGCGCGTGCCGATGGCATGCAGGCATTGCAAGATTTTTTGCAGCACAACCGCAGCGGTCGTGCCGACTTTGTGCAGAAAGTCACCGCACCGCCCCGCGAAGGCCAGACCCCGCGCGTCAAAACCAGCCGCGGCAGTCTGGCCTACCAGCGCCCCGATCAGTTCCGGCTGGACTACACCTCACCCGATGAACAGACCTTGCTGGCCGATGGTCGCCAGTTCTGGCACCTCGATACCGACTTGCGCCAGGTGACGGTGCGGCCTCAGAAGTCGACGCTGGCGCAGGCCCCTGCCGCACTCGTACTGACCGCGGGTGACCTGCGCGAATTGCAATCGGCCTTTGATTTGCGCGCTTTGCCCGATGCCGATGGCCTGTTTTGGGTGGAGGTCATCCCCCGCTCCAGCGAGGGCACGTTGCGCCAATTGCGTGTGGGCCTGCGCGGTCAAGGCACGCAGGCCCAGGTGGTGCGACTGGAATTCACCGATGGTTTTGGCCAAAGTTCTCGACTGGAGCTCAGTGGTTTTGTGGGCGGCCCGCCGCCCGCTTCGACCTTTGTGCTCAAGCCCCCCGCCGGTTTTCAAGTGCTGCGCCCATGAACGCCGCACATGTGCCTCTGGCCGAGCGTTTGCGCCCGCGCCAATTCAATGAGGTGATCGGACAGCAGCACATCTTGGGGCCCGGCATGGCTTTGCGTGTGGCCTTCGAGTCAGGCCAGCCGCACAGCTGCATTTTGTGGGGGCCGCCAGGAGTCGGTAAAACCACCATCGCGCGCCTGATGGCGCATTCCTTTGACGCACAGTTCATCAGCATCAGCGCGGTGTTGGGCGGCGTCAAAGAAATTCGCGACGCCGTCGAACTCGCCCAGCACGCCCGTGACGGCTTGCAGGCGCAGCGCACCATCGTGTTTGTCGACGAAGTGCATCGCTTCAACAAAAGCCAGCAAGACGCTTTTTTGCCGCATGTCGAGAGTGGGCTATTTACTTTCATAGGCGCCACCACCGAGAACCCCTCGTTTGAAGTCAACTCGGCCCTGCTGTCGCGGGCGGCGGTCTATGTGCTGCAACCTTTAAGCGAAGAAGACTTGGCCGTGCTGCTGCAGCGTGCACTCGATTTGCCTGAGATGCCGGCCATGGAAGACCCGGCTCGCCAACGCCTGCTGGCTTATGCCGATGGCGACGCGCGGCGCTTGCTCAATACTTTGGAGACCCTGTTCGTGGCGGCCCGCAGCGAACCGCAAAACCCCATCACCGACGCCTGGTTGCTGCGGGTGCTGGGCGAGCGGCTGCGACGCTATGACAAGGGGGGCGACCACTTTTACGACCAGATTTCAGCCCTGCACAAATCGGTGCGAGGCTCGCACCCCGATGCCGCCCTGTACTGGCTGACCCGCATGCTAGACGGCGGGGCCGACCCGCGTTATCTGGCACGTCGCATCATCCGCATGGCCTGGGAAGACATCGGCCTGGCCGACCCGCGTGCCATGCAGATTGCCAACGATGCCGCCCAGACCTATGAGCGCCTGGGCAGCCCCGAAGGTGAACTGGCCCTGGGCCAGGCCGTCCTTTATCTGGCCGTGGCCGCCAAGAGCAATGCAGGGTACAACGCGTATAACGCGGCCCGCGCTTTTGTGAAACAGGACAAGACCCGCGAAGTACCCATCCATTTGCGCAACGCCCCCACCAAGCTCATGAAGGAGTTGGGCTACGGCCACGAGTACCGTTATGCCCACGACGAACCCAATGCCTATGCGGCAGGCGAAAGCTATTTGCCAGATGGCATGTCCGAGCCGGGTTGGTACCAGCCTGTACCCAGAGGTCTGGAGCAAAAGATCGCAGAGAAGTTGGCCCTACTTAGAAAGTGGGATGACGAGGCTGGCAAGGCGTGAACCCTCAGGGTTTTTATCGATCTTCCCCACACAGAGTGCCCCACAATCACGGATAAACTCTGAAGTGTGCACCAGCGCTATGGCAACAAGGCCCATGGTGGCCTATGTGCCCTCATATTCGCATCACCCATCATGGACATCTTGCTGCAACAAATCATCAACGGCCTGGTGCTGGGCAGCATGTATGCCTTGGTGGCGCTGGGCTACACCATGGTCTACGGCATCATCAACCTGATCAATTTCGCCCATGGCGAGGTGCTCATGGTGGGGGCGATGGTGAGCTGGGCCTTGCTTGGTCCTCTCTCAGCCGTGTGGCCAGATGCCCCGGGTTGGGTCATCATGCTGCTGTCTTTTGTGGCGGCCTGCATGGTGACGGCCAGCCTGAATTACGCCATTGAAAAGCTGGCCTATAAGCCCTTGCGCAAAGCCCCTCGCCTGGCTCCCCTGATCACGGCCATAGGCGTCTCTATTTTGTTGCAGACCTTGGTGATGATCATTTTCAAGCCCAATTACAAACCTTATCCTTCTTTGTTGCCTGCCGAGCCGCTGCGTTGGGCCGGCGCCGTCATCACCCCCACACAAGTGGCCATTCTGGTGCTGACCGCCTTGTCACTGGCCTTGCTGATGTGGCTGGTTCATGCCACATCGTTGGGGCGTGCCATGCGCGCCACCGCAGAAAACCCCCAAGTCGCCAGCCTGATGGGGGTGCGACCCGACAGGGTGATTTCAGCCACTTTCATCATCGGTGCGATCCTGGCCACGCTGGCCGGCATCATGTGGGCCGCCAACTATGGCACGGTACACCACGCCATGGGGTTTTTGCCCGGGCTCAAAGCCTTCACCGCTGCCGTGCTGGGCGGCATAGGCAATCTGGCCGGTGCGGTGGTGGGCGGATTGCTGTTGGGCCTGATTGAATCGATCGGTTCGGGCTACATCGGCGACCTCACCGGCGGGGTGTTGGGCAGCCAGTACACCGATGTATTCGCATTTGCCGTGCTCATCCTCATGCTTACCTTGCGCCCCTCGGGTCTGCTGGGTGAGCGGGTGGCCGACCGCGCCTGAGAACGACCCCTCATGGACTTCAAGCTCATTTCTTCGCGTCACAAGTGGTGGGGCCTGCTGGCCTTGTTGCTGCTGCCGATTTTGCTGCAGCAGTTTGGCAACGGCTGGGTCCGCATTGTCGATGTGGCCTTGCTGTATGTGTTGCTGGCCCTGGGCCTGAACGTGGTCGTGGGCTACGCGGGCCTGCTCGATTTGGGCTATGTCGCTTTTTACGCGGTTGGGGCGTATATGTTTGCCTTGCTGGCCTCGCCCCATTTGCTCGATACCTTTCCAGCCTTGGCGGCCATGTTTCCGCAGGGATTGCATATGCCTTTGTGGGTGGTGGTGCCGCTGGCGGCGCTGTTGGCGGGCCTCACCGGTGCTTTGTTGGGTGCGCCCACGCTGAAGTTGCGCGGCGATTATCTGGCCATCGTCACGCTGGGTTTTGGCGAGATCATCCGGATCTTCATGAACAACCTGGACCAACCCGTCAATCTGACCAATGGCCCGCGTGGCATCGGCTCGATCGACCCGGTGACTGTGTTCGGTCACCCATTGTCCAAGCCCTTGGACATAGGCGGCTTTATCCTTCCATCGGTCACGCTGTACTACTACCTTTTTTTGGGGCTGGTTTTGGTCAGCGTGGTCATCTGCCATCGGCTGGCACACTCTCGCATCGGTCGCGCCTGGATGGCGATCCGGGAGGACGAACTGGCCGCCAAGGCCATGGGCATTCACACCCGCAATATGAAGTTGCTGGCTTTTGGTTTGGGGGCCACTTTCGGCGGCGTGTCTGGTTGCATGTTTGCGTCTTTCCAGGGCTTTGTGTCGCCCGAATCGTTCAGCCTCATGGAGTCGGTGATGATCATTGCCATGGTGGTGCTGGGCGGCATTGGCCATTTGCCCGGTGTCATCATGGGGGCGCTCTTGCTGGCCGCCTTGCCTGAGGTGTTGCGCTATGTCGCCGGGCCCATGCAAGCGCTGACCGATGGCCGCGTTGACGCCGCCATCTTGCGCCAATTGCTGATTGCATTGGCCATGATTCTGGTCATGTTGTGGCGACCCAGCGGTCTTTGGCCCTCCCCCGATGGTCAGGGCAAAGGGGGGCGGTCATGACGATGGCTGTGCTGCAAGTCAGCGGAGTCTCCAAGCGTTTTGGAGGTCTGCAGGCCTTGCAAGATGTGGGCCTGACCATCGAGGCCGGGCAAATCTATGGCCTGATCGGCCCCAATGGCGCGGGCAAGACCACCTTTTTCAATGTCATCACCGGCATGTACACGCCCGATCAGGGCGAATTCAGCTTGCAGGGGCAGGCGTATGAACCCAGCGCGGTGCATGAGGTGGCGCGTGCAGGCATCGCCCGAACCTTTCAGAACATCCGTCTCTTTGGCGAGATGACCGCTTTGGAAAACGTCATGGTCGGGCGCCATGTGCGCACACACAGCGGTGTGTTGGGGGCGATTTTTCGCACCCGTGAATTCATGGCCCAGGAGCGGGCCATGGCCGAACATGCACGGGCGCTGTTGGCCGAGGTGGGCCTCACCGAGCGGGCCGACGACAAAGCCCGCACACTCTCGTATGGTGACCAAAGGCGGCTGGAGATCGCCAGGGCCTTGGCCACCGAGCCCGTGCTGTTGGCGCTGGATGAGCCTGCGGCGGGCATGAACCCGACCGAAAAAGTGCAATTGCGTGAGTTGATCGACCGCATACGACGCGAGCGTTGCACCGTGCTGTTGATCGAGCATGATGTGAAGCTGGTCATGGGCCTGTGCGACCAAGTGACGGTGCTGGACCACGGGCAAGTGATTTGCCAAGGCGTTCCGGCCCATGTGCAATCAGACCCCAAGGTGATCGAGGCTTATTTGGGATCGGGGGCCAGCCATGCCTGAGACTTTGCTCTCGGTCAGCGATTTACAGGTCGCCTATGGAGGCATCCGAGCGGTCAAAGGGGTCAGCTTTGAAGTGCATGCCGGCGAAAAAGTCTGCTTGATCGGCTCCAACGGTGCCGGCAAGACCACCACCCTGAAAGCCATTACAGGCATTTTGCCGATGTCTGGCGGGCAGGTCAGCGTGATGGGGCAAACCACTCAAGCAGCGGGGCCGTGGGATCTGGTGCGCATGGGTTTGGTCATGGTGCCCGAAGGGCGGGGTGTGTTTGCGCGCATGAGCATCATGGAAAACCTGCAAATGGGTGCCTATCTGCGCCATGACGCACAAGTGCAACGCGACCTTGATCGGGTGCTGACCTTGTTCCCCCGACTGGCCGAGCGTCGCGAACAACTGGCGGGCACTTTGTCCGGTGGCGAGCAACAAATGTTGGCCATGGGCCGCGCCTTGATGAGTCAGCCCAAGTTGTTGCTGCTTGACGAACCCTCGATGGGCTTGTCGCCGGTGATGGTGGACAAAATCTTCGAGGTCATCGACCTGGTTTCGCGCGAAGGGGTGACACTGCTTTTGGTCGAGCAAAACGCCAGTCGTGCGCTGCAAATGGCCGATCGGGGCTATGTGATGGAGTCTGGCGTCATCAGTGCTTCAGGCCTGGCCAAAGACCTGTTGCACGACCCGCAGGTGCGTGCCGCGTATTTGGGGCATTGATCTTTCGGCCCTGCGACCCAGCCCCTGGGCACTGCGCCAGGTGACCAGGTCAATCGACCTTGGCGCCGCTTTGCTTGACCACCGATTCATAGCGTTTTCGCTCTGTATCCATGAATTGAGCGAATTGCGCAGGGGTGTTCGGTGTGGGTTCAGCCATCCATTGGGCAAAGCGTTGACGGGTATCGGGGTCTTGCAAGGCGGCCACAAAAGCCCGGTTGAGTTTTTGTACCACATCGGCGGGCGTGCCCGCTGGCGCCACCAGGCCCCACCATGTGTCTATCACCAAGCCGGGCAGGGTTTCACTCATGCTGGGGACTTGGGGCAACATGGCAGAGCGTTGAGCCGAGGTCACCGCCAAGGCCGTGAGCTTGCCAGAGGTGATGTTGGCCGATGCGGTCGCCAGGTTATCGATGTTGAAATCGACCTGGCCGGAAAGCAGAGCCAGTTGCGCGGGGTTGCCCCCGTTGTAGGGGATGTGTACGGCAAAAATCCCTGCTTCTTTTTTAAGCATTTCTCCGGCCAGATGACCGGCGCTGCCATTGCCCCCTGAGCCGAAGTTGAGTCGCCCGGGGTTCGCTTTGGCGTAAGCGATCAGGTCGCTGAGGCTGCGGATATGGAGTTTGCGGGCAATGTCGCTGTTCATCACCAGCACATTGGGCACCCGCACCCACTGGGTGATGGGGGCAAAGTCACGCTCGGCGTTGAAGGGCATGCGGGAGAACAGCCAGGGGTTGATGGCATGGGTGGCCACAGCCGCGATGCCGATGGTGCGACCATCCGGGGCAGACTTGGCGACCAGGTCCACCCCAAGGTTTCCACCTGCCCCGGGCTTGTTCTCCACGACGACGGGGCCCAAGCTGTCCTTGACCTTCTCTGCCAATATGCGTGATGTCACATCGATGGGCCCGCCAGCGGCATAGGGCACGATCAGGCGGATGGGCGCGCGATCCTGGGCTTGCGCCCCGAAGGGTGCGAGTAGCAGCAAAGACAAACACAAGAACACTGATCGGGAATGGGGTCTGCGCATCCAGTTCATGGTGGGGCCTTGGTAGAAATTCAAGCGGCTTTGTCGGCTTGCGAAGTGAAGGAGTCGGCGAAGAATTCTTCTATGGGCAGCCCTGCTTGCGAGGTGAAGTCGGCCCGGGCCGAATCGACCACGATGGGGGCACCACAGGCATAAACCTGATGGTCGGAGAGGTCAGGAAAGTCTTGCAGCACCGCCCGATGGACAAAGCCGGTGCGTCCGCGCCAGCCGTCTTCATTCAATGCATCGGACACCACTGGCACATAACGCAACTGGGGCATATCGGGCAGTTGGGCCTGCACCCAATCGTCCAGGTACAAATCGGAAGGCCGCCGTCCGCCCCAGTACAGGGTGATGGGACGCACAATGCCTTTGAATCGGATGTGCTCGATCAGCGCCTTAATGGGCGCAAAGCCTGTGCCCGAGGCCAGCATGATGATGGGCTTGTCGCTGTCTTCGCGCAAAAAGAAACTGCCCAAGGGCCCCTCAATGCGCAAAATGTCTTTTTCTTTCATCGCCCCAAACACATGGTCGGTGAATTGGCCACCAGGCATGTGGCGTATGTGCAATTCCACCGACTGGGTTTGCTCGCCCAGGGTGTGGGGGGCATTGGCCATCGAGTAGCTGCGCCGCGAGCCGTCACGCAGCAAAAAATCAATGTACTGTCCGGCATGGAATTGGAAACGGTCGTTGGCGGGTAATTGAAGTTTGACCCACATGACGTCGGCTGATTTTTTCTCCAGTGCCAACACCCGCACCGGCATTTTCTTGACAGGGAATTGACCGACATCGACCACCTGGCGCGATTCGAGCACCACATCCGATTGGGCGGTGGCACAGCAAGTCAGCACAAACCCTTGAGCCTCCTCTTCAGCGCTGAGCGCCTTGGACTGATGGCTGCCGTGGGTGACTTGGCCCGAGATTTTTTTGCATTTGCACGAACCGCAAGCCCCGTCTTTGCAGCCATAGGGCAACCCAATGCCTTGACGCATGCCGGCGGCCAGAATGGTTTCGTCGGTGCCGGTTTCAAATTGACGCCCACTGGGTTGGACGGTGACGCTAAAACTCATCTTTGGGTATCCTCTGGGACTGTATTGACTCTAAGCCCCCTATTTTGCCTTCAAACAACACCCCCTTGGGCGCTTTGCCCGCACGCTTTCGCCGAACCCGCGTTTTGATCGTGGGGTGTGGTGATGTGGGCTTGCGCCTGGCCCGGACTTTGCCCAGTCGGGTGCGTGTGATGGCGCTCACCTCCAGCCCGTCGCGCCACGAGGTGTTGCGCGCCCAGGGGGTGGTGCCGCTGTCGGGCAATCTCGACCAAGCCGTCAGTCTGGGGCGCTTGGCGGGTTTGGCACACCGGGTGGTTCACCTGGCGCCGCCGCCTGCCCAAGGCCGCAAAGACCCCCGCACCCGAGACCTGTTGCAGGCCTTGCTGCGCCGCACGCCCCCGCAGCAATTGGTCTATGCATCGACTTCCGGGGTGTATGGTGACTGCGGGGGGGCTTGGGTGAACGAGGTTCGGGCCTTGAACCCTGGCACAGAGCGCGCATGGCGAAGGGTGGATGCCGAACAAGCCGTGCGACTGTGGGGCCGCCAGCGTTTGGGTGCAAGCGCAGCCAGCATCTTGCGCGTGCCTGGCATTTATGCGCCTGATCGGGAAGGCGGCACCCCGCGTGAGCGACTGGGCCGCGGCACACCCGTGCTGCGCCCAGAGGATGATGTGTACACCAATCACATCCATGCCGATGACCTGGCCAGGGCCGTCGCCCGCACCATGTTCGTGGGCCGGGCTCAACGCGCATACCATGTCAGTGACGATTCTGACCTCAAAATGGGCGACTACATGGACTTGGCGGCTGATCTCTATGGCCTGTCCAGGCCGACCCGCGTTTCTCGGGCCCAAGCACAAAGCCAGTTGCCGCCGATGTTGCTGAGTTTTATGTCGGAATCGCGCCGTTTGGACAACCGGCGCATGAAACAGGAATTGCGCTTTCGCCTCAAGTACCCGCAGGTGGCACAGGGGCTGCTCAGCCCCATACAAGACAACAGTCGGGTGTCAGGGGCGGGTTGATCTCATTTGCGCTTGAGCACGTGCACGAACTCTTGGCCCACGGTCTGCTGATCGACCAGCTCGTTGCCGGTTTGCTTGGCAAAGGCAGCGAAGTCACGCAGAGAGCCGGCGTCGGTGGCCACCACTTTGAGCAATTGACCGCTTTGCATGGCCGTTAAGGCCTTTTTGGCCTTCAAAATCGGTAGGGGGCAATTCAGTCCCCGGGTGTCCAACTCTTGATCGATGTTCATGTGGCTACTCATTCGATGTTCAAACGGGCGCGCTCGTCCCAATCCATGAAGCGAGGCTCTATGCCCAGGCGGCGCTGCCAATCGGCCACGCCACGGCCCGTGCCCGAGGGCCAACAAATGATGTCTTCGGGCTTGTAAAGCTTGTATTCTGCCAGTTCGGGAGAGAGCTTGATTTCCTCACCTTCGGCATGGGCATGGTAGACGATCAGCACCTGATTCATGCGTAAAAAGTCATACACGCCGATCAAAGACAGCTGGGTCACACGCAGGCTCGTCTCTTCCAGCACTTCCCGCGCCACCCCTTCTTCCGGGCTTTCTCCGGCTTCCATAAAGCCCGTGATCAGGGCAAAACGACGACCCGCCCAGGCCGCATTGCGCGCCAACACAATGTGCTCGCCGTACTGGACGATGGCCCCCAGCACAGGCACCGGGTTGTTCCAGTGCGTCCAGCCACAAGCGGTGCAGCACAGCCGTTCTTTGTGTCCGCCGTCTTCCAAGCGGGACAGCCATTCAAGCGGCGTGGCACACGAGGGACAAAAGCGATGGTCTTTGCTCATGCCGGAAACACCCCAGTCGAGAGGTAGCGATCACCCCGGTCGCAAACGATGAACACGATGGTGGCATTTTTTTCGCGCTGGGCAATCTGCTGTGCGACCCAGCAAGCCCCGGCGGCTGAGATGCCGGCAAAAATACCTTCTTCGCGCGCCATCTGGCGGCACATGTCTTCGGCGTCGGCCTGGCTCACCAGCACCAGTTCATCGACCGTGCTGGGGTCGTAAATCTTGGGCAGGTACTCTTGGGGCCATTTGCGTATGCCCGGAATCCGTGAGCCCTCGCTGGGCTGTGCCCCAATGATGCGAATATTGGGGTTTTTTTCTTTTAAAAACCGTGAAACCCCGGTGATGGTGCCCGTGGTGCCCATGGCCGAGACAAAGTGCGTCACCCGGCCCTGGGTATCGGCCCAAATCTCGGGGCCCGTGGTTTCGTAGTGGATGCGCGGGTTGTCTGCATTGCCAAACTGGTCCAGCACCTTGCCCTTGCCGTCGCGTTGCATTTGTTCGGCCAGGTCGCGGGCGTACTCCATGCCGCCGCTCTTGGGCGTCAGGATCAACTCGGCCCCAAAGGCCTTCATGGTTTGCGCCCGCTCGATCGACAGGTCTTCGGGCATGATCAACACCATCCGGTAACCCTTGATCGCTGCCGCCATCGCCAGCGCGATGCCGGTGTTGCCCGAGGTGGCCTCGATCAGTGTATCGCCCGGCTTGATCTCGCCACGCTCTTGAGCGCGTTGGATCATCGACAGGGCAGGGCGGTCTTTGACCGAACCCGCCGGGTTGTTTCCCTCTAATTTGCCCAAGACGACATTGCCACGGCGGGCGTTGTCAGCGGCGCCTATGCGTTGCAAGGCCACCAGCGGCGTTTTTCCGATGGCCGATTCGATGGTCGAGTAGTTCATGCCCCTAAATGTGCCATAATTCACATCTCCCCTCCGTGCCGGAGTGGCGAAATTGGTAGACGCAGCAGACTCAAAATCTGCCGGTGCAAAACACCGTGCCGGTTCGATTCCGGCTTCCGGCACCACCTTTTTCAAGGTGCTACTCACCCATGAACCCTTGAGCATGGGCATCAAGCTGCCGTTGGGCTTACCCAGTTCTCGACTTGCAGTCCGGGTACACGCACAAATTCTGACATATTGTTGGTGACCAGCACCAGGCCCTCGCTGCGGGCATGGCCCGCTATGTGCAGGTCATTGATGCCGATGACCTGTCCTGCCCGTTCCAGATCGCTTCGGATACTGCCGTAGTGCTGAGCTGCTTTGGGGCCGTAAGGCAGAACCTGCAAGCGGCTGCAAAAATCCTCAATCACCTTGAGGTTGTCGTTCACACGCGTGCTTCTCTCTGCGCCATGCATCAGTTCAGCCAATGTGATGGTGGACATGGCCATGCGATCGGCATGTGCGTTGAAGGTGGCCAAGACTTCCATGGGCCTGCGTTTCAGCACATCAATGACGATGTTTGTGTCCAGCAGGTAGCGCAGCATCAAAGCGCTTCCTGATCCGCTTGGTGTTGGGGGGCGCGCTCTTTGAGAAAGTCGTCGCTGACCGTGGGGCCGCCCAAAAAGAAGCTGTCCCAAGTCTGTCCAACCGGGGTGATGACCCTGGTCTGGCCCACTGCCCGCACTTCGACCTTGTGTACGCTTTCGGGTAGACGCATCTCAAGGGGCAGCCGTACCGCCTGGCTGCGATTGGTCATGAAAACGGTTCCGATGGGCATGGTCGTTTCCTCGTTTGTTTGTATATGGCTAAAGTATATCGCGGTTTATGGCATGTGGAAAAGAGGCCCGACATTGAAATTGGTCATCTTGACAGCATCGCATTCGAGCAGATAATGCGTTGTAATACATGTAAATTGAGGTGTTACAGTCATGACTGCCAAGACCATCAACGTGCGCTTGCCTGAGGCGCTCTACAGCCAGATCGAAGAACTGGCCAAGGCAACTGCGCGTACCAAGAGTTTCCTCACCATTGATGCACTGACCCACTATGTGGAGCGTGAATCCTGGCAGATCCGCGACATTCACGAGGGTCTGAAAGAAGCCGACGCAGGCGAATTTGCCACCGACGATCAGGTCAAGGCTGTTTTTGCCAAGTATGGTGCCTGATCGATGGCCCTGAAATGGACCCAAACGGCGCTTCGCACCGCTGACGAGATCGCAGGCTTTATCGCCCAGGACAACCCGAGCCGAGCCACAAGTTTTGTTCAAGAGTTGAAAAACTCGGTCAGCAAACTGCAGGATCACCCCGGTATGGGCAGGGCAGGGCGAGTGCCCGGTACACGTGAACTGGTTTTGCACAAGAACTACTTGGCCATTTATCGGGTACGCGACGAGGACGTTGAAATTTTGAGGTTGCACCATGTCACCCGAAAACTTTGACCCCAAACAGGGGCCAACCCTGACATGACGCACCCCCCCGTGACCCCCTTGCGCATCGGTTCTGGAGCCGGTTACTCTGGTGACCGGATTCCCCCTGCTGCCGACTTGGCCCGCCGTGGTCGGCTTCACTGGCTGGTGTTCGAGTGCCTGGCCGAGCGCACCATCGCCCTGGCCCAGCTGGAAAAACAAAACCACCCCGATTTGGGCTATGACCCCTTGTTGCGCGAGCGCATCCGCGCCGTGTTGCCAGATTGCATGGGCCAAGGTGTGCGCATACTCACCAATATGGGTGCGGCCAACCCCATGGCCGCCGGAAATGCGGCATTGGCCGAGGCCCAAGCCCTGGGTCTGCGCCCCAAAGTCGCCGTGCTGACCGGCGATGATGTGCTGGCCACCCTTTTGCAGCGCCAGCCCGATTTAAAACTGACAGACCGCCCCATGTCCCTGTCTGAGCTGGGAAGCCGTCTGGTGTCGGCCAACGCCTACCTGGGTGCCGAGCACCTGCTGCCTGCCATCGCCACCGGGGCCGAGGTGATCATCACCGGTCGCGTGGCCGACCCGGCGCTCTTTCTGGCGCCTGTTTGGCAGCACTTTGGCTGGTCGTCCCATGACTGGGACCGGTTGGGGCAGGGCGTGGTGCTGGGGCATCTGCTGGAGTGCGCTGCCCAGGTGAGTGGCGGCTATTTTGCCGACCCGGGGTTCAAAGACGTGCCCGATCTGGCGCACCTGGGTTTTCCGCTGGCCGAAGTGCAGGCCGATGGCAGTGCGATCATCACCAAATTGCCCGATACAGGGGGCTGCGTGACGCTGGCCACCTGTACCGAGCAACTTTTGTACGAGCTGGAAAACCCCAGACGTTATTTGCAGCCCGATGTGGTGGCCGACTTCAGCGAGGTGGTCCTGGAGCAAGTCGGGCCCAACCGGGTTCGAGTCAGTCAGGGGCGTGGCGAGCCCCGGCCCGATGAGCTCAAGGTGACTGTGGGTTATCGCGACGGCTACATTGCCGACGGCCAAATCTCTTATGCCGGGCTGGGGGCGGTGGCGCGCGGCCAATTGGCGCTTGATGTCGTGCGTGTGCGCTTGGCCGAAGCCGGTTTGGGGCATCTGGAGGCGCGCTACGACCTGATCGGCTGTAATGCCATTCTGGCCGGGGCTTGCGTCCCTCAAGAGGCCCCTGAAGTGCGTGTGCGCGTCAGCGCCCGTTGCGACACCCCCGAGCAGGCCCGGCAGGTCACCCGCGAGGTGGAGGCCCTGTACCTGAACGGTCCGGCCGGTGGCGGCGGGGCCACGCAAAGTGTGCGTGAAGTCATCGCCGCCGATGCCGTCATGATTCCGCGCGATTGGGTGCAAACCCGGGTGGAGGTGCTGTCATGACCCTGCTGCGCGATATCGCCCACACCCGAACCGGCGACAAGGGCAACCGCTCGACCTTGTCGGTCATCGCCCATCGCCCTGAAGATTACCCCCGACTGGTGGCTGCCCTCACCCCTGAGCGCGTGCTAGCTCATCTGGCGGGCATTGTTCAAGGTGAAGTGATTCGATTTGAGTTGCCGCACCTGCATGCCATCCACTTTGTGTTGCATCAGTCTCTGGGAGGCGGCGTGACCCGCTCGCTGGCGTTGGATGCGCACGGCAAATGCCTGGCCAGCGCCATGCTGCACTGGCCCATCGAGTGACGCCAGGCAAGCCGGCGGTCTTGGCGGTATATTCCCAGCTTCAGAGGAGATTCAAATGCTTTTACAACGACGTGCACTGACCCGTCTGGTTTGGGGCGGTCTGCTGGCCGCAAGCAGTGGGCTTGGCATGCTTGCGCCCGCCATGGCGCAGGGCTACCCGAACAAACCGATCAAGGCCATCGTGCCATTTGCCCCCGGCAGCGCCACCGACACCATCGGTCGCGCATTTGCCGCCAAGATGTCGGAAGAGTTGGGCCAAACCATCGTGGTCGAGAACAAGCCGGGTGTGAATGGCATGCTGGGTGCTGATGCGGTCGCCAAATCTGCTGCCGATGGTTACACCATCCTGATCGGGACCAACAGCACCAACGCTGCCCTGAAGAGTTTGATGAAGAAGCTGCCCTATGACCAGGACACCGCGTTCACCCCCATTGGTTTCCTGGGTTCGGTGCCGCTCATCGTGGCCGTGAACAATGATTTTCCTGCCAAGACCCTGCGCGAATTGGTCGATCAGGCCAAGGCCAAACCGGGTCAAATCAGTTTTGCCTACGCCAGCACCTCGCAACAGGTCTCGAGTGAAATGCTATCGAGCATGGCGGGCATCAAGATGAACCCGGTGCCCTACAAAAGTGGCCCTGCGGCCATGACCGACCTCATCGGTGGACAGGTCAATGTGTTCACGGCCGACTTTGCCGTGATGGTGCCCCAGGTCAAAGGGGGCAAGGTGCGCGGTTTGGCCGTGACCTCGACCAAGCGCTCTTCGGTGGTGCCCGATTTGCCCACCGTGAACGAAGCCCTGGGCCTGAAAGACTATGAATTGATTGCCTACTTTGCCGTCTTCGCCCCTGCGGGCACCCCTGCCGAGGCCGTCAATCGCCTGAATAAGGCCATCAACAACGCTGCCAACGCCAAAGAAGTGCAGGAAAAACTCTCCAGCTTCGGCTTGGTGATTGACCCCGGCACGCCTGATGATCTGGCACGGCGCAATCAGGCCGAAACCGTTAAATGGTCCAAAGCCATTCGTGACGCCAAAATCGAACCTCAATAAATCCATGAGCGCACTATTTACCCCTTTTCACCTCGGCTCGCCCAAAGGCGGCCTTGAACTCTCCAACCGCATCGTGGTGGCCCCCATGTGTCAATACGTGGCTGTCGAGGGCCAGGCCCAGGATTGGCACCTGATGCATTGGGGCAATCTGCTCAACAGCGGGGCGGCCATGTTCACCATCGAAGCCACCGCCGTCACACGCGAAGGGCGCATCACCCCCGGTTGCTTGGGCCTGTGGGACGATGCCACCGCTGCAGCGCTGGATGACAAATTGCAGCGTGCCCGACGACTGGCTCCGTCGGTGCCGGTGTGCCTGCAGCTCTCTCATGCCGGTCGCAAATCTTCCAGCGCCGAGCCTTGGAACGGGGGTGGCCAGATCGCCTTGGCGCAGGGCGGCTGGAAGGCCCTGGCCCCATCGGCAGTGGCGCACAAGGAGGGCGAACTACCCCCCGACGCGCTGGATCAGACCGGGCTCAACCGCATTCGCGATGCCTTTGCGCTGGCCGCTCGGCGCGCCGAACAGATGGGCATTGAGGCGATCGAGCTGCACGGCGCCCACGGTTATTTGTTGCATCAGTTCGTCTCTCCGCTCGCCAACCATCGCACCGATGCCTATGGTGGCCATTTCGAAGGCCGCATCAAATTCCCGCTGGAGGTTTTTGCTGCCGTTCGAGATGCTTACAAAGGCACGCTGGGCATACGCCTGTCGGCCACCGACTGGGTCGATGGCGGTTGGAGCCCGGAAGAGACCGCAGACATGGCGGTGCGGCTCAAACAGGCCGGGGCCGAC
>JBEBAJ010000013.1:0-18353 GCA_041158965.1 Pseudomonadota bacterium
GGGTGTTGAAGTTCATTCGCATGGCGTTCCACTTTCAGTGATGCGGATTACAGGGGGGTTATTGGTGTAGATGCAGGCCTGCAAGGTGATGCCGGACAAGCCCCCGATCAAGCGCTCGGTGGCTTGCTCGATGGTGCCCACAAAGCGGTCTTGGGTACTGAGGGTGACGTCTGACTTGGCGTCCCAGACAAAGCCCACACCGGCCTGGCGGGCCCAGCGATCCAGCAGGCGCGAGACGCTGCGGTCGGTGACCATGGTATCGAATTTTTGGACCCGCTCAAGCTCCACCGAAGAGAATCGAACCACGGGCGCGGCAAAGAGACTGCCGTTGTCGGCACCAGCCCCACCCGTGGCGGCAGACTGACTCTGTGCATGAGATGGAAGGGCGAGAGCCAACAACAGGGCCAATGCCCAAACAAGCTGGGCATGATGGGTGCGCGCGCTGGCAGGGGCCATAGGGGATAGAGGGGATTTCATGGGGCGATTCCTACGAGGATGAGTTGAGGCTCGATCTGAATCAGGACAGGCAATGCTTTGTTCAAATCCTGGGTCAGTTGCTGCAGGGCCGATTCAAGAGAACCGTGATACACCTTGGTTCGACGGACCGGGACATCCATCTTGGGTGACCAGACCAAGCGACGATTGCTGGCCGACGCCCAACGGGACAAGGCACTTGCCACCGTTTCACCGGCCTGCAAGATCCACCCGGAGGCGTCAGCAACAGCCACTGCAGAAGGTTCGGGTGTCACCCCCACGGCACCGGACTGCGGTCCGGATGTTGGGGGTGAAGCCGCGATGTTCTCGGTACGCGCCAAACGCCATTGCAATTCCTGCAATTGGGAGAGTGCCTCGGCCTTTTGGGATGAGGACTCTTGGGCCTGGGCCTGGGCGCGAATTTTTTGGGTTTGCTCTTCCAGATTTTGCTGCTGCAATTCCTGGATGCGGATCTGGGCCAGCCGCAACTCTTGCTGGAGCATCTCGGTCTGCTGTTGTTGTTGCTGCACCAGTTGCTGCTGTTGCAACTGCTCGATTTGCTGGCGCGATTGCTGGGCGTTTTGGCCTGCGGGAGAAGAGTTTGCAACTGCGACGTTTGCAGATGCCGACGGGAGGGACGCTGTGGACGCAGAGACACGGGCCTGACGGGCGGGGTCGCCGAGGCGGGAGATGCTGACAAAGCGGCCATCGGGATAGGCCAGCACGATTTCTGCGGGCACCCCGCGCACCAACATCTGATTGCCCCGCACCCAAGCCTGATGGGGGTGCAAGCCCCCACGCGCAGGCACCAGGACTGAAGGACGATCCAGTTGATCGGCCAGTGCGATGTGGGTATTTTGGGCGTCGTGATAGACCTGCAGTGGTTTCAAGCCCGGTGGGCCCGAGACGATGTACTGGGTCTGCGAGACGGGCACTGGCGCGCCGAAATCGGCGTCAGGCACCAGCGGGTCAAATTCGGCAATGGGCGCCAAACCCTGGGCTGCGGGTTTGATTTTGGCTTTAGGCTGGGCTTGATTGGCCGCCGAATGAAAGGCCGGGGCTGCCATCCAGGCGGCATCGGCGGGGCCAGAGGCCACGCCTGCCATGGCCCCCAAGGGGCAAAGCCCCAAGCCCAGACTAAGCAAATAAAGCCCAAGCCGCTTTTGCCCCACTGCCATGGGGGCAGACCCAACCGCGCAGAAGCCAATCGCTTCCAAAATGGACCAAGGTTGACGCAACATGAGTAAAGTGGGGTTATGCGGGGGGGGGGTCAACGCACCTGATCTGGCGTGACGGAGAGTGGTTCGGGGGTGTCGCCTGATTCAGCTTGGCCCGGGTGCTTGGCCAGGGCCAGTTCGGCACGCGCGGCAGCCAAGGCCAAGGCGCGGTCGGCTTGCTCTTTCAGCCATGCGGTCTGAACCTGCTGGTGCTCACGCAGGCCGATTCGATACACCAGGCGCGGGTTGAGGTGGCGGTGCTCGGGGGCCAGATCTGGCGGGGGGAGATCGGCCACCAAGTCGAAGTAATAGGTGTTCTGGTTGGTTTGAACCACCAGATTGGTGGAGGGTTGACGGCCATTGGGGCGCAGCATGATGCCGTTGTCGGTGGTGCGGATGAAGTAACCGCGACCCAGGCCCGTGTGATAGCGCCGCACTTTCTCGCCCTCGGAGAAAACCAGATGGACCAGGAAGCCGGGGTAGACATTGACGCTGGTCACCGTCTTGGGGACATAGTCGATGAAGCGCATGCGCGGATCGTCTGAGCGCTCTGGCAGGGCATGCTGGCCCGCGTTTACCCTCAGAGCAGCCCCCAGCGCAGCCCCTAAGCACAGGGTGAAAATGAACTTTTTCGCATTCTTCATATGTTTTCCTTGGGATTTATTTCAAACATTTTAGCCATTATTCTTTATTTTTTGAATACCTAAATATGAAAAAATGGAGGCTTGAGAAAAAAACAACACATCACATCAAATACTTGCCCACGGCTACTGCAAAAACTTGATCACGATTTTCGGCCCCGAACCGAAGTCTTTGCAGATTCCAATCCTGCGATCGCTAAAGTCCGGATAACGGTAGATGAAGATGCCGCCATCGGGTGCACAAGCCATGTCGGCTTGCAAGTCAAGACCTTTGACGCACGCGGGATTGGTAGACACGCAACCGATAGAGCCCTTACCGTAATCAGAAATGTTGGTGTGGACATAAAAAACAGTGAATCGTTGCCCCGAGGGGGCTACATCGACTGGGTTGGATTGCCACGTCGTCACATTGGGGTTGTAAGACAGTCTGCCGGAAATCCACTGGCAATAGAGGGTCTTGCCGTTGCTGTCTACCGCATGGACTTCCGATAGCGAGCTGGCGCCGTCTGTGCTGCATAGGTCGCCCTCTCTGGCCACACGCAAGGTTTGCCGTTGCTCCCATAGGCTGTTGTTGCATTGCAGGTGAACGGGCTGCAGGTTGGTGCTGTCACGACCCAAATGGGTATAGAGGTTGGCAGACATGCAGCCGTCACCCACCTTTGCCGGGGGCAGCCATTGGTAGTTGCTGCCGCACAGTTGCAGCCCCTGGGTGACAGGCGGTCTGGCGGTGTTGTAGACCCACCTTGTTTCGCCCGGGTAAGCACAGAAATGGGTGCTGCTGGCGATGTTGGCGGAGGAGATGCGTTGCGGGGTGGCCACACCTGCACTGATGGTGGCAGGCCAATCGCCCACCATGGCACAGACCTTGCCGTCAGGCACCGGGCCAGCGGGCGCCCCGGGAAAAGCGACCTGCATGCGAGCGAGGTCGATGGGGCCGGCGGCATTGCGCAGCTGACCGTCGAGGGACACCGCCAAAAGGGCTGACGTGCCCGGTTCTGCGGCGGGAGCGCGATAGGCCAGCACCGCCTGCAAGGCCCGGGCATCGACCGCACCATCGCGGATGGCGGTGCCACTTAGGCATGCCAGGCCGCGGATGCGATGGGTGGCTTGGTCGACGCTGAGGGTGATGGCCACCGGATCGGCCAAGCCATCCAATACGGCATAGCTGCCAGGCTTGAGCCAGGCCACCGGGGTGTTTTGCAACACGTTGGCGTCAAAATTCCAACTGAAAGACACACCGGCAGGCAATGAGTTGATGGCGCGCGCCAAAGCCAGGGTCGTGCCAGCCGCCCCGGTCAAATTGAGCTGGCCGTAGTTTTGTCCGCTGAGGGTGGTGTAGGAGATGACATCGGCCACGCCGTCGCCATTGGCATCGACATAGGGTACAAAAGGGGCATCGGCTGCGCTGACCAAAAGGGCTGCCTGATGGGCCTGGATGAAACGCTGCACAGATGCTTGCACGACCAGAAGTTTTTGTGCCTGAAGCTCGCCGCGGCTTTGCTGGCCCCAACGGACCAAGAGCTGGATGCTGGCCGCCATGACGCCCGTGAACACCAACAAAGCCAAAACGGTCTGGACCAGGCCCATGCCTTTTTGCTGAGTCGGCCTGCGTCGTTGGCCAGGGAAGGAGGCAAACTTCATGGGACGGTCAACGGGTGATGGTGAATTTGATGTTCACCCAGCTCACGTTTTGAACCATGGAGGTGGGGCTGGCTCCGCCGCTTTGTAACTCTTCTTTGGTGCACCATTCAGCCATGGCATCTGCTGCCACAGGCAGACCTGAGGCCTTCACATTTTTATAAACAGGCTGGCTGGTGGGTGTGGGCGTGCCCGTGCGCAATTCGCCGCTGACGTCGATCTTGTCGGCCAGATTTTGCAAGCCGGCCACGATGTAGGGGCATTGGCTGCTGGGGATATGGCCAAACACGATTTCCATGTTTGCACCGCTGTTGATGGGGGTGAAGGTGATGGGCCCGCCCGTGAGGGTGCGGGCTGAGCGATCGGGCGCAGTGGTGCAGGTGTTGCTGGGGTCCCATAATTCAGTGGGCACGACATAGGGGGTGACGCCACAACTGGTCAAACCGCTGTAACCCACCATGCCATAGGTTTTTTGCAGGGCCTGGATGATCTGGGTGAGTTGCAACACTTGAGCCTCGGCGGTCTGCTGGTCACGCATTTGCCGGAATGTATGGACTGCCCCCGCCGTCAGTATCGACACCAAGGCCAAGCCAATCATCAACTCAACAATGCCATAACCCCGGCGACGAGAAGGGTGCAGGGGCAGGCAGGGTTCATTCATATTCATGACTCAACCTTTTCGAAAGTTTTTTACCATCTGAGATAGGTCCAATTCCCGCTGGGTGCACACACCAACAGGTCACCGCTGGACGTTTGACCCAAGGTATTGGTTTCAAAGCTGGCGCAGGAACTGTTTGCGGGCACACCAGGTAAAGTGGTTTCTGCCACGGGCAAGAATGCGGTCAGCCAAGAGTAGCTGCTGTTGCTGTAGGTGCAACGGAAAATCCTCTGGTCGTTCAGCCCGGCGGCCATCCTGCCTTCGGCACCGGCATTGCAGGTGATGTTGTCTTTGAAAGGCAAAAGCCGACCGGCCACCATCTTGTTGGACTTGTCACACATGAGCGGCTGCAAATAGGTGTCAGAGTTGCTGTCAGAGTTGATCGCCGTTCTGCCTGCGATGCAGCCATCTCCCACACTGGCCGCGTTCAACAATTTCCATTGAATGCCATCACACCAGACGATGTTTTGTGGCTGTGCCGTGGCGCTGCCCGGATCAAGCCAAGCCAAGGCGTTGGGCTCTGTGCAAGCCCCACCGAGGCTGACCATGGCAGTGGCCAGGCGACCGGTGCTCTCCAAACCGCCCCAGTCACCCACCAGGCCGCAGACGATGCCCTCTGGAGCGCCTGAGATGGGGTTATCAATGCTGATGCCCGAGGCACTGCCTTTCAAGTGGGCGCCGTCGCCAGGGTACGAGGCCACAAAGACACCCCCCTGCTGGCCGCTGCCATTGATGGAGTTGGCACCCACCACCGCTATGCCCCGGGAGGCTTGGGCCAGCAAGGTGCCCAGGGCCGACAGATCGACTTTGCCGTCTTTGAGCAGGGGCTGGTTGTAGCAGAGGGTGCCCGTGATTTTTTGGTCGCTGCGGCTGGCACTGAGGTTGAGTTGCAACTGTGCACCACTTAAGCTGCCGTACAGCCCGGAGGTGGGGAAGCCAGAATCCAACAACTGCAGCTCGACCAATTGGTCGCCGCTCAAGCTCCAGAGGTTGGTATTGCCGGCGCCAGCGGTCGAGGTGGGGAGGATGGGGGTCGTGAGGGCTGTGCCGTCGACCTTGGTGGACAGCTGAGGCGAGGCCGTAGAGGCCAAGGCACTTCGATATAAAGTGATGAGTTTTTGACTGGACCTGCGCGCGGTCTCCAAAACCTCGGCCTGGCGCTGCACCTGCTGGATCTGGTGGTCTTGTACCCAGATTTTGATGATGGCGCCGATGGCGACCGAGAACACAACCAAGGACAGCATCGATTCGACCAAGGTCAAACCCCTTGTTGCCCAACGCAAGCGCCTTGCCCTGGCGTTCAAAATGGAGCGACAGAGTCGATGGGCCATCGTCACATCCCACTCCAATTGCCGCCCCAGCAAATCAATAATTTGTAGTCGTTGACCGCAGCGGTGTTGCTGGTGCGGTAGCCCAATGAGTTAATGGCAGTGGCATCACAAGGAATGCTTGCCAAGGGATCTGATTGAAATTGGACCCTGGTGAGCTGATACCTGCCGCCATTGTAAAAATCATTATTCCAAATTAAATCGTTGTAATTTTTGTTAGATGCCCTGGCCACAGATTGGCAACGATAGATTTTCTGATCTGTTTTGCCGATGGCCAGCGTTCCTAAATTGCTGTTGTCGCAGGTGAGGTTTTCTTTCAAGGGCACCATGCGACCGGCCACCAGGGTGTTGGACGGGCCGCACATGAGGGGTTGCAAAAAGGTGGCTGAACTGGTGTTGGCGTCGACCCCCATGGCCCCGGCGCTGCAGGAGTCACCCACCTGGGCGCCGTGGAACAATTTCCATTGGCTGCCATTGCACCACAGCGCATGAGTCGGCTGGTAAGAGGTACTGTCGGGTGTAAGCCAAGCCAAGGCATGGGGCTCGGTGCAAGCCCCATTGAGGGTGGCGGTGGGATAGGCCGTGCGGCCAGTGTTCTCGAGCCCGCCCCAATCGCCCACCAAGGCACACACAATGCCCTCAGGGCTGCCCGCGATAGGGTTTACGATGTTGATGCCCGAGGCACTGCCCTTCAAATGGGCGCCATCACCCGGGTAGGAAGCCACGAATACGCCGCTTTGATGGCTGGTGTTGTTGACGGTGCCGGTGCCCACCACCGAACTGTTGCGCGAGACTTGGGCTTGCAAAGCACCCAAGGCAGACAAGTCAACCTGCCCGTCTTTGAGCAGGGGCTGGTTGTAGCAGAGCGTGCCTGTGATTTTTTGGCTGCTCTGACTGGCGGTGAGGTTGAGTTGCAACTCGGCATTGATCAGGCTACCGTACACCCCGTTGCCAGGGAAGTTGCCATCTAGTATTTGCAAGTCGATGAGTTGTGCTTGAGTCAGAACCCAGGAGTTGTTGCCACCCGAGGCAGAGCCGATTATGGGGGATGTGAGCGTCGAGCCATCGACCCTGTTCAACAAGAAGGGAATGCCGACCGGGAAGGCCAAAGTTCTGCGCTGGAGGGACACGAGGCGTTGACTGGCCAAACGGGCCGTTTGCAACACATCGGCTTGCCGCTGCACCCGCTGCATTTCATGGTCTTTTACCCAGACCTGGATGAGCGCGCCCGTGGCCACCGAAAAAACCACCAAGGCCAGCATGGACTCGACCCAGCCAAACCCCCGCATGGCAAGGCGCCGCAGGTGAGCGTTGGGCAGGCGAACTGGACTCATGGTGAGAAAGATAAAAATCGGGTGAGCGAACCCAACCCCGTTTGCCGACGTTCATCGTGCAAACCGGGTTGAGAAAGTCACCAGAACGATGCGAACGGCGGATCAGGTGCGACCGACCCAGAACCAGAGGTGGACGTTTTCACCACCAGAGGCACAAGCATCGTTCAGGGCGCCTGCGTTGAGCTCCACATCGTTATTCTTGACCACGACACCCCGATTGCCTGCGGAACCCGGCGCAACCGCCGCCACAGAGGCCGCAGTCACCACCGCTGCACCCAGCGCCCCCGATTGATTCAAGGGGTCGCCTGCCGCAGCCGCAGTCAGCGCAGCACCCGCAGCGGCCACTTGCACTTCGACCCGGCGCATGAGGCCAGCGACCTGAGTGACGATTTGTTCACATTGGTCTTTGGGCACGTTTTGCCACACAAAGGTCATGGTGTCACCATTGGTGGAGAGGTTGCTGAAACCCACCAGAATTTCGCCGCCAAAATTGTTGAAAGCGGTGTCGCCGTATTGTTGGGTGGCGGGGTTAAAGCTGCGCAACTCGCGCGGCACCACAGCGCGAACCGCCCGAGCCGTCGTGATGGCCGTGTATTGGTTGGTGACGCCGAATGATTTTTTGCCATTGGCGGCGATCTGCGTGATGTGGTTGGTGTTGGAAGTGATGCTGGATGAGGTGCGCAAGTTGATCGACAGGGCCACGGCGATGGCGACCAAAATGGCAATGATGACCAGCGAGATCATGACCTCGACCAGGCCATAACCGCGCTGGCGGTTTTTCGGGGGGGATACGTGGTTTTGTGGTGACATGGTGGCTCCTGAAAAAGGTTGAGAAATGGGGAACGAATAAACAACATTCCTGAACCCCCAAGGAGAAATGTATCACAAAGGGTTGTATTTTTCCTTATTAAGAATTTTTTTATATTATATTTTTTTGTTTTTTTGATACAAAATTACAACACTTTAAGGGAAAATCCCAGAACCCATGTGTGGCTCAAATAGACAGGTGAGCACAACCCTAAATGGGCTTGATCCTGCAAGGACTGAAGATGAATTTATCATACTTTTTATTGAAATAACGACATTTCAATCCTTAAAAAGAGTAAAATAAAATACATTTCATTTTTTCAAGTCTTCTGACGGGTTGCACAGCATGAACTCAAAATATGTGCGTTTCAGCTATCTCCTGGCGACTGTCTGGCTGATGGGGCTGATTTATATGGTGAACTGGTTTCTCAGTCTGGATGAGGACAAAGGTTTGCCAGAAGTTTTCACCAATGCCCACTATTCCTGGAATGCCCAAACCCCGCCCAGGGGCGGCCCAGAGCCCAGACTGGACGGGTTTGTGCGCGGCAGCCGCAATACGACCCTGAACTTGCCGCCCATGCCCCCAAGCCGCGAGACCGACATCGTTCGCAATTCGAATGTGAAGTCGCACAGCGATATCAAAAGCTGTTTCTGGCCTGGCCCGCGCGGGCGCATCGGGTTTTACACCACCGACCCGGACGACTATGCGCACGAGAGGGAGATGGCCGATTTGGGCCGCACCAGCAGCATGAGCTGGTTCCAATTGCCCGAGGCAGGGCAGTTGGTGCTGAAGGGCCAATACCCGCATGCAAGGATGATGAGTTTGACGCTGTACGATGAAAAGGGACAGGTGCTGGACCGAACCTATGACGCTGCACTGGAGCCCGATGGCGGCTCAAGCAACCCCTATCGGCGTGGCGTGCGGCGTGACATCGGCCTGCGCAACTACACGGTCTTTGTTGTGAATGGGAAGGCGCCCGCGGCCAACCGGCCCTACAACACGCTTTATACCCAGCGCAAACCCGGCGAAGCCATAGGCATAGACCTGCGGATTTTCGTGCCCGACCAAGATCGCGATTGGACCGGTGGCGTGGGTTTGCCCAAGATCTCTCTGAAGGTGGGTGAGCAGGTGCTGGATGAAGACAGCGCCTGCATCAGAACCCTGACTGAAATGCGGGGCCTGGGCCTGCCCAATCAGGGCTTGTCACCCAAAGTCTGGTTGGCGCTGAACGAGTTGCCCTGGAAAGAGGTGTCGAAGTCGCCGGCCGATGACTTTGATTTTCTGGGCATGCAGCGCTTTTTCAATATGGAATTCAGTACGTTGCAAAGTTATGTGCCTTTGCTTGAACTGATTCAGGAGTACATCCCCAGTTTGGTGAAACCGGAAATCCGACCCCAGCCCTTTAGCGACCCCTACACCCAATTCGGGTATGGCCTGATCAACCAACTGTATGCCAAGGTGTTCGTGGTGCAGGGCCGATTGCCCAACACGCCACGCACCCACGATCAGACCACCTTGCCGATGTCTGACAACTATGAGATGCGCTATTGGTCTTTGTGCACCAGTTCTTTTCCGGTCACAGGCTTGACCACCGACTGTTTGCATGATGAGAATTTGCGAACCTTGCTCGACGCCCAAAACCAGTACACCGTGGTGGTGTCCCGGCTGTCAGAGCGACCCAACAATGCCACCCCGCGCTGCGGGGTGCAGTGGCTGGAGTTGGGCCATGGCGATGGCGTGCCAAGCGGCTCGCGGAGCTATTCCGCCCTGATCAATCGCTTTACGCTGTCTGACCCGGAATTCAAGCGGGGTTGGTCTGATGTGGACGCCCCCAAGCGGGAACGGCAAGCCATGGGCGCCTACAGACCTTTCGTGGTGAACCTGACCGATAAGGAGCGGTTTGAGTTGCTGGGCTGCCCCGTCAGTGCGGTGGTGATTGAGCGACTGAAAACCGGCAAAGATCGCAGCTGGCGCCGCCGTTGACCGGCCTGGCCCCATTGTCGGGGGGCCGTGCTCGGGGTAAAGTCGCCTTTTCCAGATTGAAGAAGGCGATGTCTCATGAGGTGGATTTTTTCGGCGGCCCTGGCCTGTGTGGCATTTTGGGTCGGCCCGGTTGCAGCGCAAAGCCCTGCCGTGCCCTACCCCCAGAAAACGGTGCGGTTGATCAATAACTTCCCACCCGGGGGGCCTTCGGACATTCTGGCCCGATCGGTGGCTGAGGCACTACAAGGGTCTTTGAAACAAACCTTTGTGGTGGAAAACCGGGCCGGGGCCGGTGGCAACGTGGGGGCCGATGCGGTGGCAAAAAGCCAGGCCGATGGGCACACGATCTTGTTTGGCATCGATACCGCCTTCACGGTGAACCCGCACATTTATAAATCGATGCCCTTCAAGCCCAATGACCTGAAACCGGTGATGGTGATGGCTTCTTCGGGTTTGTTGGTGGGTGCGCACCCGAACACGGGCTGGCGCAGTCTGTCGGCGTTGATCGCGGCAGGCAAATCGAAGTCACTGAACTTCAGCAGCGGCGGCAATGGCAGCCCCGGGCATTTGGCCGTTGAGGTGTTCATGGACGCCGCCGGGGTGAATATTCAGCATGTGCCATATAAGGGCAATACCCCAGCCGTGACCGCTGTGGTGGCGGGAGAGGTGGACGCGGGCGTGCTGGCCACACCCGGCATGCTGCCCCATGTGCGCTCGGGTCGGGTGAATGCGCTGGCGGTGACCAGCCGGCAAAGGTCCAAAATGATGCCCGAGGTGCCGACGGTGGCCGAAGCAGGGCTGAAGGACCTGGAGTTGGAGGTGCTTTATGTGGCCATGGTGCCCACCAGCACCCCGGATGCGGTGGTGCAGGTGCTGCAGCAGGCCATGAAAGACGCCTTGCAAAGGCCCGAAGTTCAAGCCCGTTTGTCGAATCTGGACCTGTTCTACGAGGGCCTGACGGGTGAGGCGGCACAACGGCGCTTGTCTGATTTGTCGGCGCGTTATGCCCGAATAGTCAAAACCACCGGCATGCAAGCGGAATGAAGATGAGAAAACCCCATGTGATTTTTGTGGTGGCCGATGACCTCGGTTACGCCGACCTGGGCTGCTACGGCGGGCGGGAAGCGTCTTTTGGCCCTGTCTCGCCCCACCTCGATGAGTTGGCCCGCGGGGGTCTGCGCCTGACCGAGGGCTATGCCAATTCACCGGTCTGCTCGCCGACCCGCTTTGCACTGATGACGGCCCGCTACCAATACCGCTTGCGTGGCGCCGCCGACGAACCCATCAGCAGCAAAAGCAAGGGCAGCACTGTGCTGGGCTTGCCGCCCTCACACCCTACCCTGCCCTCGTTGCTGAAGGCCGAGGGTTATCACACCGCGCTGATCGGCAAGTGGCACCTGGGTTTTCCGCCGACCTTCGGGCCGCTCAAATCTGGTTATGACGAGTTTTTTGGGCCGATGTCGGGCGGGGTGGATTACTTCACCCATTGCAGCACGAACGGTACGCATGACTTGTACATGGGGGAGGCCGAGCACAGACAAGAGGGCTATTTGACCGATTTGCTGACCGACAAGGCGGTGGATTATGTGCACCGAATGGCGGACCCGGCACGCGGCGGTCAGCCGTTTTTTCTGAGCCTTCACTATACGGCCCCGCATTGGCCCTGGGAGACACGCGATGACGCCCATGTGGCCGCTGGCGTGAAGGACCATTTGTTCCATCTGCATGGCGGCAATATCGAGACCTATCGCCGCATGATTCATCACATGGACGAAGGCTTGGGCCGGCTGGTTGCAGCCTTGCGCGAGACCGGGCAGTGGCGAGATACGCTGATCATCTTCACCAGCGACAACGGGGGTGAACGATTTAGCGACAACTGGCCGCTGGTGGGCGGGAAAATGGATTTGACCGAAGGCGGGATCAGGGTGCCATGGATTGCCCACTGGCCCGCCGTCATTCCCCCGGGGTCGGTGAGTGAACAGCATTGCCTGACCATGGATTGGTCGGCCACGGTGCTGGCTGTGGGCCAGGCCCAGGCGCACCCCGATTACCCGCTGGACGGGGTTTCACTGGAGGGCTTGCTGCACAACCCGGCCACGCGTTTTGAGAGACCCATGTTCTGGCGCATGAAGCACAGGGGCCAACGGGCCATGCGCCTGGGGCGGTGGAAGTACCTGCGCGTCGATGGCCACGACTATTTGTTCGATGTGGTTGCAGATGCGCGCGAGCGTGCCAATCTGGGGGGGCGTGAACCCGAGCGACTGGCCGGGATGCGCGCCGCCTGGGAGGCCTGGGAAGCCACCATGCCGCCGATTCCCGAAGACGCTGCCGTGAGCCTGGGCTATTCGGCCAAAGACATGCCGCAACGGTGAGACAGGCTGTGTCAAAATGAATTTTGATCCCTTTTCAAGAATGGCAGGAGACCTCGCATGAACATCGACCGCATCCATCATGTGGCCTACCGATGCAAAGACGCCAAACAAACCGTTGAGTGGTATGTGAAAAACCTGGGCATGGAATTCGTGCTGGCCATCGCGGAAAACCAGGTGCCCAGCACCAAAGCCCCTGACCCCTATATGCACGTCTTTCTCGATGCAGGCCACGGCAATGTGCTGGCTTTTTTTGAGTTGCCCAACGCCCCCGATATGGGGCGAGATACCAACACCCCCAATTGGGTGCAACACCTGGCGTTCAAAGTGCGCACACTGGAGGAGTTGCATCAATACAAAGACCGGTTGGAGGCCAATGGCATTGAGGTGCTGGGGGTGACCGACCACACCATTTTTCATTCCATCTATTTCTTTGACCCCAATGGCCATCGACTGGAAATCGCCTGCGACACCGGCACCCCCGAGATGTACCGCCAACTCGATGAGGTGAAGTGGGCCATGCTGGAGGAATGGAGCCAGACCAAACGTGCCCCGCAACATGCCGCCTGGATGCACGAAAAAGAAAACGCCAAGGCATGAGCGCTGGCCCGTGTGGCCTGATGCCAGGCCCATGGGCTGATCGTGATGTTCAATGCGAGCGATGCTAAGGTGACTTAAACCGTCAGGCACGCACGCTCAAAAACCCAGACCCTCCCCGGCCCCGAGCAAGGTGGCCGCACCCAGGGCGGCAAATATGGCCGCCGCGATGGTGTGCACCAGTCGCATCGGAATTTTGTCGGCCAACCGGTCGCCGACAAAGACGGCGGGTACGTCAGCGATGAGCATGCCCAAGGTGGTGCCTATCACCACCAGCAAAGGGGCGGCATAGTGGGCCGCCATGGCGACGGTGGCGATTTGGGTTTTGTCGCCCATTTCGGCCAAAAAGAAGGTGATTAAAGTGGCGCCAAACACCCCCAGGCGCTGTGCGATCTGGGTCTCTTCTTCTTCGATTTTGTCGGGGATCAGGGTCCAGACCGCCATGCCGATGAATGACAAGCCCAAGACCCAACGCAAGACCTCTGGGCTGGTGACCTGAGTGATCCAGGCCCCCAGCGCGCCAGCCAGGCCATGATTGACCATGGTCGCCAGCAAAATGCCCAGCACGATGGGCACGGGCTTTTTGAAACGCGCCGCCAGCAAGAACGCCAGCAATTGGGTCTTGTCGCCGATTTCGGCCAGGGCGACGACGCCGGTGGAGACGAGGAGTGATTCCATCAATGCTTTCGATGCGGATAGGACGGATCAGGCGCGAAGTGTGAAGGGCTCGGGCAGGCCGACGCCAAAATGCGCCATGCCGCATGCAGGGCGCTGAGCAGGGGCAAAACCGGTGTACACCCGACCAGTTTAGCCAATGGCATGCGGCCCGTTTCAGACTTGAGGGCCAACCCCGCTTGCACTGCAGTTTCTTGCATCACCTTATAGTTCGCTTTGTGATTTTATAAGCACCCATATGCCGCACGCACATCAGACCCAATGGCCCGGGGTGATTTATTGGTTTCGCCACGACTTGCGCTTGCATGACCCGGTGGCTTTGGCCCATGCCTGCTGGCTTGCGCAGTCATCGGGAGGATGGTTGTTGCCGGTCTTTGTCCATGACACTCGCGATCAGGCCATGACTCGCTGGGGGTTTGATCGTGTCGGCCCCTACCGGCGGGCGTGGCAAAGCATGGCGCTGCAAGACCTGCAAAGCCAGTTGCAGGGTTTGGGCAGTGACTTGTTGCAGGGCCGGGGCCATCCGGTGCAAGTCTTGAGCGAGTGGGTGCAGGCCTTGGGTCAGCCGCTGGTGGTGTGCGAGGATATTGTGGCCCCCGAAGAGCTGGACGATCTATGGGCCTTGCGAGAGCGAGGCGTCAAGGTTGAGGCCATTTGGCAATCGAGCCTGGTGGCCCCCGAGTCTATGCCCTTCAAGCCCTCAGAGGTGCCGGATCTGTTCACGGCGTTTCGGCAAAAGCTGGAACGCCACGGCAGCGCGCCGGCCACACCTGCCCAGTCCATCACTGCCCTGCCCCCCTTGCCGCCCGAGCCTTTGTATGAGATGGCACAGACCATGGCGGGCGCCAGGCCTGAAGACTTGTTGCCGCCTATGGTGCGGCCTGACCGGCGCAGTGCTTTTGACTGGGGACTGGCCTCGCTGCACGGGGGTGAGCAGGCGGCTCTGGCGCATCTGGCGCAATACGTCAGACGCGGTTTGCCCCACCGCTATAAAGCCACGCGCAACGGCCTATTGGGTTTGGACTATTCGAGCAAGTGGTCGCCATGGCTGGCCACAGGGGCTTTGTCGGCACGCACGGCATGGGCGGCCATCGCCGAGTTTGAAACAGCGCATGGGGCCAGCAAGAGCAGTGATTGGCTGCGAGTTGAATTGTTGTGGCGCGACCACTTCAGGTGCTTGCACCACAAGCATGGCCGGCGACTGTATGCCGCACATGGCTTGGGCAAGGCACCGCCCCCCCAGCATGATGAAAAAGCTTTTATGGGCTGGCGGATGGGCCAAACAGGCCACGACTGGATCGACGCAGGGATGCGCGAGTTGGCCGCCACTGGTTATTTATCGAACCGGATGCGACAAAACGTGGCCAGTTACCTCATCCACGATTTGGGCTGCGACTGGCGCGCCGGTGCATCGTGGTTTGAACACTGCCTGATTGACTTCGATGTCTATAGCAACCAAGGCAACTGGCTGTACCTGAGCGGACGGGGCACCGATGCGCGGGCGAACCGGCGATTTAACCCTGACGTGCAGGCCGAGCAATATGACCCGGACGGCGTTTATCGCCGCACCTGGGTCTGAGCGCTATATCAGTAGCTGTTGCGACGACCGCCGCCGCCGTAGCCACCACCGCCATTGCCGCCGCCGTAGCCACCGCTGCGGGGAGCGCGGGGCTCCATGGGGCGGGCGATGTTGACAGTGAGGTCACGGCCACCCATGTTTTTGCCATGCATGCCTTCGATGGCGGCCTGTGCCTCCTGGCTGTTGGACATCTCGACAAAGCCGAAGCCTTTCGAGCGACCGGTGTCACGCTCCATCATCACTTTGGCCGATTGAACTTGGCCAAAAGCGGAGAATTGTTGTTGCAGATCATCGTCACGAACCGAATAAGAGAGGTTACCGACGTACAGTTTGTTGCTCATGATGGAGCCTTTCTGAAAAATGCACCCCGAACTCAGGGCGCTGGGGGGAAAATAAGAGGCGTTCAGCGTTTGTGTCTGTACGCCTGTGAACCGGCCGCACGCGGAGGCCGGTTTTCGAGGTGACGGAAAGTGATGCGCCCTTTGCTCAAGTCATAGGGCGACATCTCGAGGGTGACTTTGTCACCGGCCAGGATGCGTATGCTGTGCTTGCGCATCTTGCCGCCGGTGTAGGCCACCAACTGGTGCCCGTTGTCGAGCGTCACGCGGTAGCGCATGTCTGGCAAGACCTCATCGACCTTGCCATGCATTTCTATCAATTCTTCTTTGGCCATCTTCTATCCTGGGCAGGTTGTCCACAGCGGAAAACGATGCCGGTGTGAAATGAGCACGACCACAAACAGTCGCAAAGTGGGGCTCGCCAAAGGGGGAAGAAGGATGAGCACCAATCTGGCCCCTTGCCAAGGGGTGTTGGTGCAGGAGGACGGTGGTAGGTACCGCTGCCCGAATCAGACCTTGTTGCAGCGAAGGTAAGCAAATGACTGCAACATCAGGATTCTAATGCTTTCTGACTGACTTGTCCAGCGATATGTGAAAGCAAGGCCGAATGATCGATTTTCTGTATCGGCAGGCCCTCAGGCCTGCATGCAGAACACCGCTATTTTGTGGCCATCGAGGTCGCGGAAATAGGCGCCATAAAACTGGCCGCCCCTCGGGCCAGGCGCCCCTTCATCACTTCCACCGAGCTCCAGCGCCTTGGCGTGCATTGCCTGCACCTGTTCGGGACCAGATGCGACCAAGGCGATCATGTTGCCATTGCCCACGCTGGCTGCTTGGCCATCGTAGGGCTTCATGACACTGAACATGGGTTGGTCGGGTTTGACGCCCCAACCCACCCCTCGATCTGATTTGAAAAAAGGCTTTGCGCCCAGCAAGCCCAGCAGTTCGCCGTAGAAGTGGACAGCACGGTCCAAGTGATTGGTGCCTACACAGGTGTAGCCGATCATGTGCATCTCCTTTAGTATTACATTATATGGGGATCTTTGGCGCCTGAATTCAGTGAGCCGCCACCCTGGCCCTGGCGGTGGGCGCAACCCCCTGTTGATCCAGCATCCATTGCACGGGTTGAGCGCCACACACCAGGCCCCATCGGGTCAGAGGGGCCTTTAGCGGGCACGTGGGCGTACGCCCCATCATCGAGAGGGCCCAGTGTGGCGTGATGTCAAAGGCGGCCTGCAATATCAGGGCCATGAAGGGGCGATCCGGCCAGTCGACCGGATACTGGACGATACAGCGCAAGATTTCGCGGGCCCGGTCATCGAACACCAGCTGATCGCGATATGCAGTGAGCGCGTCTTGTGTGGCCTGCCAGGTGTCGGGCAAGTCGTTAGCACCCAACAAATGCCCCATTTGGGTCATCTCTGCAATGTATTGGTCGCATTGCGCGGGGCTCAGCGGAGAGAGCGAGAGGTGCTGGTAGCCATTTAAAAATGACACGACTTCGACCAAATGCACCCAACGGATCAGCTCAGCTTCGTTGGCGACATAGGGGCGACCGAAGGGGTCGGTGCCCGTGAGCCCGGCATGGATGGCATTGACCCGATCGATGGCCCGCATGGCTTGGGCCCGACCGCCGTAGGTGGTGGCCGCGACAAAATATGCGGTGCGCCCCAAGCGGGCTTTGAGGTCGTGGCGGAAGTTGGAGTGGTCCCAAACCGCCGCCAAGGCCCGAGGGTGCAGAGCCTGCACCATGAGCGAAGACAAGCCCCCCACCATCATGGCAGTGAAGTGTTCATGCACGCGCCAGGCCATGGAATGGGGGCCAAACAGACCGGGGTCGCCATGCGGGGTTTTGAATTCATCCAAGGAAGAAGCAGAGCCAGCCACCGCGCGCACACGCTGGCCTATGGCTTGCAGTGCGAGATCGCGCAGGCTCTGACAGGCGGATGCAGGGTTCATGTTTGGTGTTTCAGATGATTGCAAAAGCCGAGGCGTTCAGCGGTTGGCATTTCACGCCCACGCGGGAGTCAATCGAATTGGAGTGAACTGCCCTTGACCACCTGGGCCCATTTGGCCATCTCTTTGGGGATTTGCTTCTCGATCGCCTCGACGCTACCGCCTGTGATGACGATGCCTTGTGAGAGCAGTTTTTCACGCACATCCGGGGCCTGGAGCACGGCGTTGACCTCTTTGTTGAGCATCGCCACGATGGGTTTGGGCGTGCCAGCGGGTGCAAACAGCGTGTAGTTGGTGGCTGACACATAGCCAGGCAAGCCTGCTTCAGACATGGTGGGGATGTCGGGCAGCGTGCTCGAGCGGGTCGGGCTGGCGACGGCCAGGATTCTGACTTTGCCGGTTTTGAGGTGAGGCAGATAAGCAGGCAAACTATCGATGGCCATCGGAACTCGTCCGGCCATCAGGTCGGGCAATAACTGGCTGGTTCCTTTGTAGGGCACATGCACGAGGTCTATGCCCGCCATTTGTTTGAACATCTCGCCGTTCAAGTGTTGAAGCCCACCGATTCCGGAGGACGCAAAGCTGAATTCGCCCGGTTTGGATTTGGCCAACACGATCAATTCTTTGACAGAACGCGGCGGGAAATCGGCATTGACCACCAACACCACTGTGCCGTAACCAATCTCGGCGATGGGGGCGAAATCTTTGCGCTGATCGAAACTGAGCGCCTTGTGCACATGGGGCGCAATCGCATAGTC